>NZ_JBIUWQ010000006.1:0-37453 GCF_044743525.1 Pseudomonas sp. NPDC087598
CAAGCGTACTACCCCGGACAAAATCGAGATCAAGAAATATGATCCGGTTGTTCGCAAGCACGTGATCTACAAGGAAGGCAAAATCAAGTAATTGATTTTTCCCGACTTACGAAAAAGGCCCGTATCTCACGATACGGGCCTTTTTTGTTGCCTTCAGATTTGCTTCGCCTGTCCGGGCCTCATCGCGAGCAGGCTCACTCCTACATTGGAATGCGGTCACCTGTAGGAGTGAGCCTGCTCGCGATAGGGCCGGATCAGCCAGCCCAAATCTTCACGCCTTCTTTTCGAAGATCACATAGATCTTGCGGCACGCCTCCAGCACTTCCCAGGTGCCACGGAAGCCAGCCGGAATCACAAAGCGGTCGCCCGCGCGCAAGGTCTTGGCATTGCCGTCGCTGTCACGCAGCACCGAAACCCCCTGCAGGATTTCGCAGTATTCATGTTCGGTGTAGTTCACCGTCCACTGACCCACCGCACCTTCCCACACGCCGACACCCATTTGCCCACAAGGGCTTTCGTATTGATGGAACACGGCCTGTTCAGGATCGCCCTTGAGTACTTTGGCCGGGTCTGGGCGATAGCGTTCCGCTTCGCTGCTGGTCAGCCTGATGTCGACGACGTTCTGGATGTTCATTGTTGTTTTCTCCCGTGATGACGGCGCGGTGGCTTGAAAGGGCCAAAGTCTATGTTTATTAAAATGAACACCGCAAGGCCGTATAGCGCGCTTATGTCAAATATATTGAAACAACCCCGGCCGCTGGTTTAGGGTGGCGGGTGCCTTGGGCCGAAAGCAGGCTGGCCGGGCAGAATTCCTGAAGACGTCCGCGAAAAACGCGGCGCTCTATTCAACAAGAGGAGGACACTCGAATGACCACCCTGACTCGTGCCGACTGGGAACAACGCGCCCGCGACCTGAAGATCGAAGGCCGCGCCTACCTCAACGGCGAATACACCGACGCCGTCTCCGGCGAAACCTTCGAGTGCATCAGCCCGGTTGATGGCCGTCTGCTCGGCAAGATTGCCAGCTGTGACGCCGCCGACGCCCAGCGTGCCGTGGAAAACGCCCGCGCCACGTTCAACTCCGGTGTCTGGTCGCGCCTGGCGCCGACCAAACGCAAAGCCACCATGATCCGTTTTGCCGGCCTGCTCAAACAGCACGCCGAAGAACTGGCCCTGCTCGAAACCCTCGACATGGGCAAGCCGATCAGTGACTCGCTGTACATCGACGTTCCGGGCGCGGCGCAAGCGCTGAGCTGGAGCGGCGAGGCAATCGACAAGATCTACGACGAAGTCGCGGCCACCCCGCACGATCAACTGGGTCTGGTGACCCGCGAGCCAGTGGGCGTGGTCGGTGCCATCGTGCCGTGGAACTTCCCGCTGATGATGGCTTGCTGGAAACTCGGCCCGGCGCTGTCCACCGGTAACTCGGTGATCCTCAAGCCGTCGGAAAAATCCCCGCTGACCGCCATCCGTATCGCGGCACTGGCCGTCGAAGCCGGCATCCCGAAAGGTGTGCTCAACGTGTTGCCGGGTTACGGTCACACCGTCGGCAAGGCGCTGGCGCTGCACAACGATGTCGACACTCTGGTGTTCACCGGTTCGACCAAGATCGCCAAGCAGCTGATGATCTACTCCGGCGAATCGAACATGAAACGCGTCTGGCTGGAGGCTGGTGGCAAGAGCCCGAACATCGTCTTTGCCGATGCGCCGGATCTGCAAGCGGCCGCTGAATCTGCCGCCAGCGCCATCGCCTTCAACCAGGGCGAAGTCTGCACCGCCGGTTCGCGTCTGCTGGTCGAGCGTTCGATCAAGGACAAATTCCTGCCGATGGTTATTGAAGCGCTGAAAACCTGGAAACCCGGCAACCCGTTGGATCCGGCGACCAATGTGGGCGCGCTGGTCGATACACAGCAGATGAATACCGTGCTGTCCTACATCGAGTCGGGTCACACCGACGGCGCCAAACTGGTCGCCGGTGGCAAGCGCATCCTTCAGGAAACCGGTGGCACGTATGTTGAGCCAACGATTTTTGACGGCGTGAGCAACGCGATGAAGATCGCTCAGGAAGAGATTTTCGGCCCGGTACTGTCGGTCATTGCTTTCGATACTGCCGAAGAAGCGATTCAGATTGCCAACGACACGCCTTACGGCCTGGCCGCTGCGGTGTGGACTCAGGACATCTCCAAGGCACACCTGACCGCCAAAGCGCTGCGCGCCGGCAGCGTGTGGGTCAACCAGTACGACGGCGGCGACATGACCGCACCATTCGGCGGCTTCAAGCAGTCGGGCAACGGTCGCGATAAATCGCTGCATGCGTTCGACAAGTACACCGAGCTGAAGGCGACGTGGATCAAGCTGTAAGTCGTTGACGGGAGCTCGGCCACTCCGGGCTCCCTGACGAAACAGAGATCCCCTGTGGGAGCGAGCCTGCTCGCGAAAGCGGTGTATCAGTCAGCTCTTGTGCTGAATGTGAAACCGTATTCGCGAGCAGGCTCGCTCCCACAGTGTTTTGTGTGAATACAAAAAGAATATCCACAGGAGCGTGGAACATGCGGTGGGCGACGTATTTCGCCGTGTTGGCGTCTGTCTTGAGTGTCGGCCTGGCCCTGGGGGTCAGCATGCCGTTGGTGTCGTTGCGCCTGGAAGGTTGGGGTTACGGCTCCTTCGCGATTGGCGTGATGGCGGCGATGCCGGCAATTGGCGTGTTGTTGGGCGCGAAGATTTCCAGTCATCTGGCGGCGCGTTTCGGCACGGCGAATCTGATGCGCTTGTGTCTGTGGGCCGGAGCGTTGTCGATCGGTTTGCTGGCGTTGCTGCCGAGTTATCCGATCTGGCTGGTGCTGCGCTTGATGATCGGCGTGATCCTGACCATCGTCTTCATCCTCGGCGAGAGCTGGATCAATCAACTGGTGGTCGAGCACTGGCGCGGGCGGCTGGTGGCGCTGTATGGCAGCAGCTATGCGTTGAGCCAACTGTCTGGCCCGTTGCTGCTGGGGGCGCTGGGCACCGAGCATGATTATGGTTTCTGGGTCGGTGTCGGCCTGCTGCTGGTTTCGCCGTTGCTGTTGCTGGGCCGCAGTGGTGCGCCGAGCAGTGAAGCGAGCAGCGTGACGTTCCGCGATCTGTGGGGCTTCGCTCGGGAGCTGCCAGCGATTGCCTGGGCGGTGTCGTTGTTTGCCGCGTTCGAGGCGATGATCCTGACGCTGCTGCCGGTGTATTGCCTGCAGCAAGGCTTCACCGCCGAGATCGCGTTGGCGATGGTCAGCACGGTGGTGGTCGGCGATGCGCTGCTGCAGTTACCGATTGGCGCATTGGCTGACTATCTGTCGCGGCGCACCTTGTTTACCGGGTGCGCGGTGGTGTTGATGCTGTCGAGCCTGGCGATTCCGATGTTGCTCGATACGCTGCTGATCTGGCCGTTGTGGGTATTGTTCGGCGCCAGTGCCGGTGGTTTGTTTACCTTGTCGCTGATTCTGATCGGCGAGCGTTATCGTGACGACGCGCTGGTGCGGGCCAATGCGCATATTGCGCAACTGTGGGGTGTCGGTTGTCTGGTCGGGCCGCTCGCTGCTGGTGCGGGCAGTCAGTGGATCAGCGGGCATGCGTTGCCTTTGTTGATGGCGGCGGGGGCGTTCGGGCTGGTGATTCTGCTGATGCGACAAGGCGCATTTGGCGAAATTGCCGAGCCTGCTTAAGTCAGCTCTTAAAGCGAAGGAATTATTGTGGCGAGGGAGCTTGCTCCCGCTGGGCTGCGCAGCGGCCCCAAAGATTTTGTGAGCGCTGCGCACTCAAGCGGGAGCAAGCTCCCTCGCCACAAATGAGTTTTCAATTCGACTACAACATCCGTTCCAGGCCCACGGTGGTGCTGAACCACGCATTGAAGCGTCGCCACCAACTCCCCGGTTCCTTGGTCAGCGTGTGCATCTGGCCGTTGTCCTCGGTTACCCAGACGATTTTTCCATCCTGCAGTTTCGCTTCGTAGCTGAGCGCTGGCGCCATGCCTTGCAGGGCCAGTTCGCGCACGTGTTCGGCGAGCTCCGGGCTGTCCACCAGAACGCCCACCTCGGTGTTCCACAACACTGAGCGAGGGTCGAAATTGAACGAGCCGATAAACGCTTTTTGCCGGTCGAAGATCATCGCCTTGCTGTGCAGGCTTGAATCCGAGCCGCGAAACGACTTGCTGTAGAACACGTGCGGGCCGCTGCCGTAGTTATCCCCAGGCTGGCGGCGCAGTTCATACAGTTTCACGCCGTGTTCCAGCAACGCCTTGCGATAAGGCGCATAGCCGCCGTGCACCGCCGGTACGTCGGTGGCCTCCAGCGAGTTGGTCAGCAAGCTCACCGAGACCCCGGCATCGGCGCGTCCGGTCAGGTACACAAGCCCCGGCTGGCCCGGCACGAAGTAGGCCGAGATCATGATCAGCTCTTTACTGACACCGCGCAGTTCCGGTGACAGTTGTGTGGTCAGCAGCAGTTGCGGATCCGGCTCGTCCTTGGCCAGTACTTTGCTCGGCGCATCCCACAGTGCCTGGTTCCAGGCCCAGATCAGCTCTTCGCGCCAGATGTCCATGCGCGGCTCGGTTTTGAACGTCATCAACTGCTGATACAGCGCGTGATTCTGCTTGCGCGTTTCTTCCAGCGATTCCTCCAGCCGCGTGCGGGTGTTCTGCAGGTCTTTGGCGGTAGGTTTGCTCGAAAGAAACTCGTCAATCGGTTTGCTCAGCGCGCTGTTCCAGTACTGGTCGAAGCTGTGTCCGAGTTGCTCGGCAACAGGTCCCACGCTGAGCATATCGATGTCGGTGAAATTCAGATTGGGCTCGGCATCAAAATACTCATCGCCCAGGTTACGCCCGCCGACGATGGCCACGCTGTTGTCCGCCAGCCACAGCTTGTTGTGCATGCGCCGGTGTTGCAGCGACAGATTGAACAGGCGCCCGGCCGCTCGGGTCACGCCGGTGCTGCGGCCCAGATGCAGCGGGTTGAACAGGCGGATCTGGATCTGCGGGTGCGCCGCCAGCGTGGCAATGATCTGGTCGAGGCCGTCGCTGGTGGTGTCGTCGAGCAGAACCCGCACCCGTACGCCACGGTCGGCAGCCTTGAGCAGTTCTTCCACCAACATTCGCGTACTGATGCCGTCATGCACGATGTAGTACTGCAGGTCGAGACTGGTTTGCGCGTTGCGGATCAGCTCGGCGCGGGCGGTAAAGGCTTCGGTGCTGTTGGACAGTAAACGAAACCCGGAGCGCCCCTGATATGGCGTGGCTTGCGCCTGGATCGAGCGACCGAAACTTGAGTCGGACGCCGGCAGCGCCTGACTCGGTTCACGCGGCACATCGAGGCTGGCGCAACCGCTCAGGAGCGCGGCGAGCATCAGCAAAGCGGGCAGGGGCTGTCTGAAGCTCACGTAGGATCGTTCCGAAGGGCGGCAAGGGTCGGCATATGGACGCTGGGCTCTCAAAAAAAGTCAGTCGGCTTCGGCCAGCAATTTGATCGCCGCCGCGCCAACCTTGCGCACCGCTTCTTCGATCTGCGGCGTCGGTTTGGCAGCGTAGTTCATCCGCAGGCAATTGCGGTACTTCCCCGAGGCGGAAAAGATGCTGCCGACGGCAATCTGTACACCTTGATCATGCAGCTCACGATTGAGTTTCAAGGTGTCGAAACCTTGCGGCAATTCGACCCACAACATGAAACTGCCTTGCGGACGGCTGGCGCGAGTACCGGCCGGGAAATAGCGGGTTACCCAGTCGATCATCATGTCGCGATTACGCTGGTATTGCGTGCGCATCCGCCGCAAATGCGGTTCGAAATGGCCCGACTTGAGAAATTCGGCGATGGCAATCTGCGGTTGTGGCGCGGTGGAACCGGTGCTGATGTATTTCATATGCAGCACCCGTTCCAGATAGCGCCCCGGCGCGACCCAACCAATACGCAGACCTGGCGCCAAGGTCTTGGAAAACGAACTGCACAACAGCACTCGGCCATCTTCGTCGAAGGATTTGATCGTGCGCGGGCGTGGGTAGGTGTAGGCCAGTTCGCCATACACATCGTCTTCGATGATCGCCACGTCGAAACGCTGGGCGAGCGTCAACAACGCACGTTTGCGCGACTCCGGCATTATGTAGCCGAGCGGATTGTTGCAGTTGGGCGTGAGCTGAATGACCTTGATCGGCCATTGTTCCAGGGCCAGTTCCAGCGCTTCGAGGCTGATGCCGGTGAGTGGGTCGGTAGGGATTTCCAGCGCTTTCATGCCCAGCCCTTTGAGGGTCTGCATGGCGCCGTGAAAGCTTGGCGAGTCCACCGCGACGATGTCACCCGGCTCGCAGATCGCGTGGATGCTGGTGGACAGCGCTTCGTGGCAACCGGTGGTGACGACCAGGTCGCTGGCGCTCAACTGGCAGCCGGAGTCGAGCATTAATCGGGCGATCTGCTCACGCAATTCGAGGGTGCCGTGAATGTTGTCGTAATACAGACCCGGCATGTCCTGCCGGCGACTGATTCGCGCCAGGCCGCGCAGCAGCGGTTTCATGGTCGGTGAAGTGACATCGGGCATGCCGCGACCGAGTTGCACCACATCCTTGCGCGGCACCGCGCGAATCAGCTCTAGCACCTGATCCCACTGCGAAATCTCCACCGGCCGCTGCGCCGGACGGCCGACGGCGGGCAGCTCCGGCAACTCGCGGCCGACCGGGACGAAATAGCCCGATTTGGGTTTCGGCGTGGCCAGACCACTGTCTTCGAGCATGCGATAAGCCTGCTGCACCGTGCTGAGACTGACGCCATGTTCTACGCTCAAGGCGCGTATCGACGGCAATCTGTCACCTGGACGATAGAAACCTTGTTCGATGCGCGTGCCGAGCAGTTCGGCGAGATTCACATAAAGCGTCATGGCACTGCCTCGATGCAGATGATTCGAAAAACCAGTACAGATGCGACGTAAATCGACAATTCAGTGGCAGGAACAGCAAATCTGTATGGAAATAATACAGATGTGTTGAATCTGTAATGCTTTTGCCGACCCGCGCATCATGGAATCTCTGGCTACCCAAGTAAACAGGAGCGACAAAAATGAACGGCTTTAGCGATGTGCGGCTGACGTTACACAGTCAGGAACTGGAGGCAGGGCAGGAGGACAGTGCGTGGGACACGGCCATGCGCAATGCGCCGTCCGGGTTCAGTCGCTGGGGTCTGTTCTGGCATCGTCTGCACACGCGCAAGGCGTTGCTCGGCTTGACGCCGGAGCAACTCAAGGATGTCGGACTGACGCGGGAGCAGGCGCTGGAGGAGGGGTTGAAGCCGTTCTGGCGGATCTGAGATCTCCAGTGAACGTGAGGACCATTCGCGAGCAGGCTCGCTTCCACAGGAAAATGCATTCCAAGTGTGGGAGCGAGCCTGCTCGCGAAGGCGTCTGCGAAGGCGTCACATATCTGTCAGACCAGCTCTTTGAGCCGATGCCACAACATCCCCAACGCCAACAACGGTGAACGCAAATGCTTGCCGCCCGGGAAGGTGATGTGCGGCACCTTGGCGAACAAATCAAAGCCACCACTGTGTTGCCCACTGATCGCCTCGGCCAGCAACTTGCCCGCCAGGTGTGTGGCATTCACCCCGTGTCCGGAATAGGCCTGGGCGTAATACACGTTCGGCTGATCCGCGAGCCGGCCAATCTGCGGCAAGCGGTTGGCGCCGATGCCGATCATGCCGCCCCACTGATAAGCGATCTTCACTCCGGCCAGTTGCGGGAAGACTTCGAGCATCTTCGGCTGCATGTACGCAGCGATGTCCTTGGGGTCGCGCCCCGAGTAATGGCAAGCACCGCCGAACAGCAAACGACGATCCGCCGAGAGTCGGTAGTAATCCAGCGCCACCCGCTGGTCACAGACCGCCATGTTTTGCGGTAGCAGGTTATGCGCCTGTTCTGCGGACAAAGGCTCGGTGGCGATGATGTAGCTGCCGGCAGGCAGGACTTTGCCGCTGAGTTGCGAGTTAAGGCCATTGAGATAGGCATTGCAGCCCAGCACCAGCGTCTTCGCCCGCACCGAGCCTTGTGCCGTGTGCACTTTCACTTCAGGGCCGTAATCGATGCGGGTCACCGCCGATTGCTCGAATAGCTGCACGCCCAGTTGCTGTGCCGCTGCGGCCTCGCCCAGGGCCAGGTTCAACGGATGCAGATGCCCGGAACCCATATCGATCAGGCCACCCACATAGCGTTTGGAGCCAACCACCGTGTGCATCTCGCTGGCTTGCAGCAAACGGGTTTCGTGGCGATATCCGAGGCTGCGCAGCTCTTCGGCTTCTTCGGCAAAACCTTCGAGGTCGGACGGTTTGTTGGCGAGGTCGCAATAGCCCCAGGTCAGGTCGCAGGGGATCTGAAAGCGTTCGACGCGCTGGCGGACGATTTCAACCGCCTCCAGGCCCATCAGTTTCATCTGCCGCACGCCGTCGGTGCCGATGACGTTGGCAAACTGATCGAGGCCGTGGCCGACCCCGCGAATCAACTGCCCGCCATTGCGGCCGCTGGCGCCCCAGCCGATCTTGTGCGCTTCCAGCAGCACCACGCTGAGGCCGCGTTCGGCCAGTTCCAGTGCGGTGTTGAGCCCGGAGAACCCGCCGCCGACCACGCACACGTCGGCCATCACCTCACCTTGCAGCTGCGGATGGTCAGGTTGCGGCAGGCTGCTGGCGGCGTAGTAAGAGGCAACGTGAGGTTGGCTCGCGGTGGTCTGGGCGCGGGCGTTCATGGGCGTCATCCTGAGCGGGGTGTCGAGAAAATTTGACGGAGCATAAGCCGCACCCGCGAAGGTGGGCAACATTGGTCGGTCTGCGGTGTCTGGATCACGGCTTTTGCGGCACAATTGCCGCCTATTCCACGTTGGTCACCGTTTCGATGAGCTGCAACAGCGAGAAAATCCGCACCCTGCGTCAGCAGATCCCGACGTTCGACTGCGTACCGGGCTGCCACGACTGCTGTGGGCCGGTGACGACTTCACCGGAGGAAATGGCGCGCCTGCCGCGCAAGACCCGCGCCGAGCAGGATGCGGCAATGGAAGAGCTGAACTGTGTGCACCTGGGGCCGAATGGCTGCACGGTGTATGGCGAGCGACCGTTGATTTGCCGCTTGTTCGGGACGACGAAGACGTTGCCTTGCCCGAATGGGCGAGGGCCGGTGGAGCTGATTCATCCTCGGGTCGAGAAGCAGATCTTCGAGTACATGGCGGCGAATCGGCAGGTGCTGGTTTAGCCAGTTCATTCCTGACCGAGTTGCGGCTTTCGCGAGCAGGCTCGCTCCCACATTTGGAATGCATTCCTCTGTGGGAGCGAGCCTGCTCGCGAATGGAGCGCCACCAATCTTCAGTCTGGAATAGGTAAGCTCAAGCTCTCCTTTACTTCTTCCATCACGATATAACTCTTCGACTCACGCACATGCGGCAGCTTCAAGAGGATGTCGCCCAGCAGTTTGCGGTACGAAGCCATTTCGGAAATCCGCGCCTTCACCAGATAGTCGAAATCCCCTGACACCAAGTGGCACTCCAGCACGTGCGGCAATTTCAGCACCGCGCGTCGGAACTCTTCGAAAGTATCGCCGGATTTGTAGTCGAGGCTGATCTCGACGAACACCAGCAGACTACCCTTCAAATGCTGCGGATTCAGCCGGGCGTTGTAGCCCATGATGATCCCCTCACGCTCCAGACGTCGCACCCGCTCGGTGCACGGCGTGGTGGAGAGGCCGACCTTTTCCCCGAGTTCGGTGAAGGAAATCCGCCCGTCCGCCTGCAGGATCCGCAAAATGTTGCGGTCGATCTTGTCCAGCTCACGTTTGGTCTGAGTGTTGGTACGCATAGGGGATGCGCCTCCGTGAAAAGGGTTTTTGCCGAGAATTGTCGCCAAATATAGGCGCTTATATAGTGAAAAGCACTGGCATTTATTTTTTACACTGCGCGCATCATTGCTCTAACAACAGACGTACGCGGCACGCCGCGAGAGGGATAAAAAATGCGCGTTATGGTCTTGGGTAGCGGCGTCATCGGTACCGCCAGTGCTTACTATCTGGCCCGTGCCGGGTTTGAAGTGGTGGTAGTCGACCGGCAGCCCGCCGCCGCCATGGAGACCAGTTTCGCCAACGCCGGCCAGGTCTCGCCGGGCTATGCCTCGCCGTGGGCAGCGCCGGGCGTGCCGCTCAAGGCCATCAAGTGGCTGCTGCAACGCCACGCGCCGCTGGCGATCAAGGCCACCGCCGACATCGACCAGTATCTGTGGATGGCGCAGATGCTGCGCAACTGCACCGCCAACCGCTACGCGGTGAACAAGGAGCGCATGGTGCGTCTGTCCGAGTACAGCCGTGACTGCCTCGACGAATTGCGCGCCGAAACCGGCATCGCCTACGAAGGCCGCAGCCTCGGCACGACTCAGCTGTTCCGCACCCAGGCGCAGCTTGATGGCGCCGCGAAAGACATCGCCGTGCTGAAAGAGTCCGGCGTACCGTTTGAAGTCCTCGACCGCGCCGGCATTGCCCGCGTCGAGCCAGCGCTGGCCAATGTCACCGACATCCTCGCCGGTGCCTTGCGTCTGCCGAACGACCAGACCGGCGACTGCCAGATCTTCACCACCCGGCTCGCTGAAATGGCGGTCAAACTGGGTGTGGAATTCCGTTTCGGTCAGGACATCCAGAAACTCGACTTCGCCGGTGATCGCATCAACGGCATATGGATCGATGGCAAACTGGAAACCGCCGACCGCTACGTGCTGGCGCTCGGCAGCTACTCGCCACAACTGCTCAAGCCGCTGGGCATCAAGGCCCCGGTGTATCCGCTCAAGGGTTACTCGCTGACCGTGCCGATCACCAACCCGGCCATGGCTCCGACCTCGACCATTCTCGACGAGACCTACAAGGTCGCGATCACCCGTTTCGACAACCGCATCCGCGTCGGCGGCATGGCCGAGATCGCCGGTTTTGACCTGTCGCTGAACCCGCGTCGGCGCGAAACCCTGGAGATGATCGTCAACGACCTTTATCCTCAGGGCGGCAATCTGGCCGAGGCGAGTTTCTGGACCGGCCTGCGTCCGACCACTCCGGACGGCACGCCGATTGTTGGCGCCACGCCGTTCAAGAACCTGTTCCTCAACACCGGTCACGGCACCCTCGGCTGGACCATGGCGTGCGGTTCCGGTCGTTTGCTGGCGGACCTGATGGCGAAGAAAAAGCCACAGATCAGCGCCGAAGGTCTCGATATTTCCCGTTATGGCAACAAAATCCAGGAGTCCGCAAAACATGGCAATCCAGCGCCAGCTCACCAATGAGCGCATGAGTCAGATCGTCAGCCACAACGGCACCGTGTATCTGGCCGGGCAGGTCGGCGATGACTTCAACGCCGGGGTTGAACAGCAGACTCGCGAAGTGCTCGCCAATATCGAGCGTTTGCTTGATCTGGCCGGGACTGACAAACAGCATTTACTGTCGGCAACGATCTACCTGAACGACATCGAAGCGCACTTTGCCGGGATGAACTCGGTGAGGGACCAGTGGCTGCCCAAAGGCGCTGCTCCGGCTCGTGCCACCGTTGAAGCGAAGATGGCCAAGCCGAGCATCCTGGTCGAAATTTCCATCGTCGCCGCGCTGCCGTAACCCGTTGTAAAGATCCCTCTCCCGGTGCTGTTGGCGGTTCACGTCGTCAGCCAGCGCCGGTTTTTATTCCCATGACCGCCAAGAAGTCTGCTGCCATGCGTCCTGCCCGTGCCCTGATCGACCTTCAAGCCCTGCGTCACAACTACCAAATTGCCCGCGAAGTCACCGGTGCCAAGGCGCTGGCGGTGATCAAGGCCGATGCCTATGGCCATGGCGCGGTGCGTTGCGCCCAGGCGCTGGAAGCCGAGGCCGATGGTTTCGCCGTCGCCTGTATCGAAGAAGCGCTGGAGCTGCGCGCCGCCGGCATCCGTGCCCCGGTGTTGTTGCTTGAAGGGATTTTCGAGGCCGATGAACTGGCGCTGATCGTCGAGCATGATTTCTGGACCGTGGTGCATTCGCTGTGGCAACTCGAAGCCATCGAGAAAGCTGCGCTGAGCAAACCGATCACTGTGTGGCTGAAACTCGATTCGGGCATGCACCGTGTGGGTTTGCATCCGAAAGATTATCCGGCGGCCTATCAACGCCTGCTGGCCAGCGGCAAAGTGGCGAAAATCGTCCTGATGAGTCACTTCGCCCGCGCCGATGAATTACACGAGCAGAGCAGCGCCGATCAAGTGGCGGTATTTGAAGCCGCTCGCCAAGGCTTGGCTGCCGAAGTCAGTCTGCGCAATTCGCCAGCCGTGCTCGGTTGGCCGCAGATTCACAGCGACTGGGTGCGTCCCGGCATCATGCTCTACGGCGCCACACCGTTCGAAGAAGCCAACGCTGTGGCTGACCGCCTGCAACCAGTGATGACCCTCGAATCAAAAGTGATCTGCGTGCGTGAGTTGCCGGCCGGCGAGCCGATTGGCTACGGCGCCAGATTCATCACCGACAAGCCGATGCGCATCGGCGTGGTGGCCATGGGTTACGCCGATGGCTACCCGCGTCAGGCGCCAACTGGCACACCGGTGCTGGTGGCGGGCAAACGCAGCCGCATCCTTGGTCGAGTATCGATGGACATGCTCTGCATCGACCTCACCGATGTGCCGGAAGCCGACCTCGGTTCGACCGTCGAACTGTGGGGTAAAAACATCCTCGCCAGCGAAGTGGCGAAGTGGGCCGACACCATTCCCTACCAGATTTTCTGCAACCTGCGTCGAGTGCCAAGGCTCTATTCCGAGGGTTGAGGCCGCTACGGGTCCCGAGTGTTGTAAATACTGAACGCTGTCGCCATGATAACGCTCAATATTTCTACAACACTCTGGAGGCTCCAGCCTTGGACGTCGGTGAACGACTGCAATCGATCCGCAAGCTCAAAGGGCTTTCCCAGCGTGAACTCGCCAAACGCGCGGGCGTCACCAACAGCACCATTTCGATGATCGAAAAGAACAGCGTCAGCCCTTCGATCAGTTCGCTGAGAAAAGTTCTGGGCGGCATTCCCATGTCGATGGTCGAGTTCTTTTCCGAAGAAATCCTCCAGGAAAAACCGACCCAGATCGTCTACAAGGCCAACGAGCTGATCGACATTTCCGACGGCGCCGTGACCATGAAACTGGTGGGCCGCGCGCACCCGAGCCGGGCTATCGCGTTCCTCAACGAAATCTACCCACCGGGCGCCGATACTGGCGAAGAAATGCTTACCCATGAGGGTGAGGAAACCGGGATTCTGGTCGAGGGCCGTCTGGAGCTTGTGGTGGGGCTGGAAACTTTTATTCTCGAAGCCGGCGACAGCTACTACTTTGAAAGTACCAAGCCGCATCGCTTCCGTAATCCGTTCGACTCGCCTGCGCGACTAATCAGCGCAGCAACACCGGCGAATTTTTAAACAAAGAGGTGCCAGGCCATGACGGCAAAGGCATCCGGACAGTTTTTCCACCGTGCGGTATAACCCCTTCGACTATGGGGTTGTTTCAGTGTGGCGGGCTACCCGCTATACTTCCGCCCGCCTGCGAACCGTGGCCGCAGGCGTGAATAGCCACCATTGAGGGTGAACGCGTGAACCTAATTATGAAAATGCTGGCTGCACCAGCAACCGTACTGGCCCTCTGGGCTGTCAGCGCTCAAGCTGCGACGAATGACGACATTGCCAAACGCCTCGAGCCGGTTGGCCAGGTGTGTGTTCAGGGGCAGGAATGCAAGGGGATGGAAGTGGCTGCGACTGCCGGCGGCGGTGGCGGTGCAAAAACCCCGGATGAAGTGATTGCCAAACATTGCAACGCTTGCCACGGCACCGGCCTGCTGGGCGCACCGAAAATTGGTGACGCGGCAGCCTGGAAAGACCGCGCCGATCATCAGGGTGGCCTCGATGGCCTGCTGGCCAAGGCCATCACCGGCCTTAACGCCATGCCTCCAAAAGGCACCTGCGCCGATTGCTCGGATGACGAGTTGAAGGGCGCAATCCAGAAGATGTCCGGCCTGAAATAAGCCACGCTTCTGATGAAAAAAACCGTCTTCGGACGGTTTTTTTGTGCCCGCGATTCACGGCGTGGGCTGTCCTTTGCAGCAAACTCAAGGCAAGCTCGGTCTACCTCTATTCACGGAACGGGCGGGAGGCTTCAGATGGTGCAGTTGTGTTCGATCGAACAGGCAGTGGACGACGTACTGGCGAGGTTGCCGGTGCATATCCACATGGGCTTGCCGCTGGGGCTGGGCAAACCCAATCATTTCGTCAACGCGCTGTACCGGCGCATCAAGGGCTTGCCCGAGCGCCAGCTGACGATCTACACGGCGCTCTGCCTGGGGCGGCCGAGCCTGGGCGACGGCTTGCAAAAACGCTTTATCGAGCCCTTCGTCGAGCGCGTCTTCGGTGACTATCCCGAGTTCGATTTCCTCGCCGACCTGCAGGGCGACAGCCTGCCCGCCAACATCCGCATCGAACAATTCTTCATGCAGCCCGGCAGCCTGCTCAACAGCGCGCCGGCGCAGCAGGATTACGTCAGCAGCAACTACAGTCATGCGGCCCGCGACATCAACGCCGCCGGGCTGAATCTGGTGGGCCAGTTGCTCGCCAGCAGCAGCGAACATCCCGATCGTCTGAGCCTGAGTTGCAACCCGGACATCACCCTCGACCTGTTGCCGATGATCGCCAAGCGCCGCGAGGCCGGGGAGACGATTCTGCTGGTCGGTCAGGTGCACACCGATCTGCCATATATGCCCGGCGATGCTGAAGTCGATATCGACACCTTCGACCTGCTGATCGACGAGAAGGACAGCAGCACGCTGTTTTCCACGCCGAACATGCCGGTGGGTTTTCAGGACCATTTCATTGGTTTGCACGCCAGTACCCTGGTGCGCGACGGCGGCACATTGCAGATCGGCATCGGCTCGATGGGTGATGCGCTGACGGCTGCGTTGTTGGCCCGCCAAGGCGATAACGCTGGTTATCAGGCATTGCTGGGCGATGTGAACCTCAGTCAGTGGGCGCAGCTGATCAGCCGTGAGGGTGGCACTGAACCGTTCGCCCAAGGCCTTTATGGCTGCAGCGAAATGTTCGTCAACGGCCTGCTGGTGCTGGCCGATGCCGGGATCATCCGGCGCAAGGTTTATCCGGATGTGGCGACGCAAGAGCAGGCCAACGCCGGCACCCTCGATGAAGCGGCGCAAACCGATGGCATCTCGGTGCACGGCGGCTTCTTCCTCGGCCCGCGCAGTTTTTACCAGCGACTGCGCGAGTTGCCGCACAGCAAGCGCCTCGAATTCAACATGACCCGCATCAGCTACATCAACGAGCTGTACGGACAGGAAGAACTCAAGCGTTTGCAGCGACTTGATGCACGGTTCATCAACACGGTGTTCACCATGACGTTGCTTGGCGCCGGCGTGGCCGATCAACTCGAAGACGGACGCGTGCTCAGCGGCGTCGGCGGGCAGTACAACTTCGTCGCCCAGGGCCACGCGTTGCACGATGCGCGCTCGATTCTGATCCTGCGCAGTTGGCGTGAATCCGGTGGCGATGTCAGTTCCAACATCGTCTGGGAATACGGCCACTGCACGATTCCACGGCATCTGCGGGATATCGTGGTTACCGAATACGGCATCGCCGATTTGCGCGGCAAGACGGACGCTGCGGTCATTGAGGCGTTGCTCAATATCAGCGACTCACGCTTTCAGTCAGGGCTGATCGAGCAGGCGCAGAAGGTCGGCAAATTGCCAAAGGACTTCCGCATCGATCCACGTTTCGCCGACAACACGCCGCAGCGCTTGCAGGCGATTGCAGCGAAGCATCCGCATCTGTTTCCGGAATATCCGCTGGGTTGTGATTTCACTGCGATCGAGAAGGATTTGCTGCGGGCGCTGAACTGGCTGAAGAGCAAATTCAAGTTGAGCGAGATTCTGGAGCTGGGCAAGGCTGCGCTGGATGCGCCGGAGGCTTCGTTGTATCCCGAGCATCTGGAACGGATGCAGCTGACCACCCCGGAGGGCCTGAAAGAAGACCTGTTCCAACGCCTCCTACTCACTGGCCTAAAAGCCACCACCCAATAACTGCCTGACCCAAAACAACTGTAGGAGTGAGCCTGCTCGCGATGGCGGTGTTTCAGTCAAGAATATGTCGACTGATACACCGCTATCGCGAGCAGGCTCACTCCTACAAGGGGATTGCGGTGAGACCGGGTTATTCGATGAAGGTAACCACGCCATCCTTCAGCGACTTCACGCGAGCCAGCGATTCAACGCGATAGCCCTGCGAGTCCAGTTCGGCGCGGCCGCCCTGGAACGACTTCTCGATGACTATGCCCAGACCGGCAACGGTGGCGCCGGCCTGCTTGATGATCGAGATCAGCGCCTGCGAAGCCTTACCATTGGCCAGGAAGTCATCAATGATCAGTACGCGGTCGCTGCTGGTCAGGTGACGCGGGGAGATGGCCACGGTGCTTTCGGTCTGCTTGGTGAACGAGTAGACGGTCGCCGACAGCAGGTTTTCAGTCAGCGTCAGGGACTGGTGCTTGCGGGCGAAGATCACCGGCACGCCGAGGTTCAGACCGGTCATGATCGCCGGAGCAATGCCCGAGGCTTCGATGGTGACGATCTTGGTGATGCCGGAATCCTTGAACAGCGTGGCGAATTCGTCGCCGATCAGCTTCATCAGGGCCGGGTCGATCTGGTGGTTCAGGAAGGCGTCGTCCGTCAGGACCTGGTCGGAAAGCACAATGCCTTGTTCGCGGATTTTCTGGTGCAATGCTTCCATGACTCTGACCTCATTTGGCGCTTTGTGCGCCGAAGGTCTAGTAAAAAGTGGTCAATTCTAGCGCTTTAACATCGCGCGTATATCGGCCAATGCGTTGTTGCCGCGCACGGCTTTGACTTCGGTCGGTGTGTCGTCGTTGCCTTCCCATGCCAGATCGTCCGGCGGCAGCTCATCGAGGAAGCGGCTGGGCGCGCAATCGATGATTTCGCCGTACTGCTTGCGCTTGGCGGCGAAGGTGAAAGCCAGGGTCTGACGCGCACGGGTGATACCCACGTAGGCCAGGCGGCGTTCTTCTTCGATGGTGTCGGCTTCGATGCTGGAACGGTGCGGGAGGATTTCCTCTTCCATGCCCATGATGAACACGTAGGGGAATTCCAGACCCTTGGACGCATGCAGGGTCATCATCTGCACGCCTTCGGCGCCGTCCTCTTCTTCCTGCTGACGCTCGAGCATGTCGCGCAGGACCAGTTTGCCGATGGCGTCCTCGACGGTCATTTCGCCTTCTTCGTCTTTCTCGAGGGTGTTTTTCAACGCCTCGATCAGGAACCAGACGTTGCTCATCCGGTAGTCGGCGGCCTTGTCGCTGGAGCTGTTGGTGCGCAGCCAGTTCTCGTAGTCGATGTCCATGACCATGCTGCGCAGCGCGGAGATCGGGTCTTCGCCGGCGCACTGCTCGCGGACCTTGTCCATGAAGCGCTTGAAGCGCGACAGGCGATCGGTGAAGCGGCTGTCCAGATGTTCGCCCAGACCGATTTCGTCGGTGGCGGCGTACATCGAGATCTTGCGTTCGGTGGCGTAGTTGCCGAGTTTTTCCAGGGTGGTCGAGCCGATTTCGCGGCGCGGCACGTTGATCACGCGCAGGAAGGCGTTGTCGTCATCCGGGTTCACGATCAGGCGGAAGTAGGCCATCAGGTCCTTCACTTCCTGGCGGCCGAAGAAGCTGTTGCCACCGCTCAGGCGGTACGGCACCTGATGGTGCTGCAGTTTCAGCTCGATCAGCTTGGCCTGATAGTTACCGCGATAGAGGATCGCGAAGTCGCTGTACGGGCGGTCGGTGCGCAAGTGCAGGCTGAGGATCTCCATCGCCACGCGCTCGGCTTCGGCGTCCTCGTTGCGGCAACGGATCACGCGGATCTCGTCGCCGTGGCCCATCTCACTCCACAGTTGCTTCTCGAATTCGTGCGGGTTGTTCGAGATCAGCACGTTGGCGCAACGCAGGATGCGGCTGGTGGAGCGGTAGTTCTGCTCGAGCATCACCACTTTCAGGGACGGATAGTCGTCCTTGAGCAGCATCAGGTTTTCCGGCCGCGCACCGCGCCAGGCATAAATCGACTGGTCGTCGTCGCCTACCACGGTGAACTGGTTGCGCTTGCCGATCAGCATCTTCACCAGCAGGTATTGGCTGGCGTTGGTGTCCTGGTATTCGTCGACGAGCAGATAGCGAACCTTGTTCTGCCACTTTTCGAGGATGTCGGCGTGCTCTTCGAAGAGTTTCACCGGCAGCAGGATCAAGTCGTCAAAGTCCACCGCGTTGAACGCCTTGAGCGTGCGCTGGTAGTGGGTGTAGACGATGGCGGCAGTCTGTTCTTTTGGATTACGCGCATTTTCCAGCGCCTGAGGCGGCAGGATCAGGTCGTTTTTCCAGGCGCCGATCATGTTCTTGATCTCGTCGACGCCGTCGTCGCCCGCGTATTCCTTCTGCATGATGTCGGTCATCAGCGCTTTGACATCGGTTTCGTCGAAGATCGAGAAACCGGGTTTGTAGCCCAGCCGCGCGTGTTCCTTGCGGATGATGTTCAGACCGAGGTTGTGGAAGGTGCAGACCGTCAGGCCGCGACCTTCGCCGGCACGCAGCAGGGTGCCGACCCGCTCTTTCATCTCGCGCGCGGCCTTGTTGGTAAAGGTCATGGCGACGATGTACTGGGCGCGGATGCCGCAGTTCTGGATCAGGTGCGCGATTTTGCGCGTGATCACGCTGGTCTTGCCGGAGCCAGCACCGGCGAGCACCAATAGAGGGCCGCCGACGTAGTTCACGGCTTCTTGCTGCCGGGGATTGAGTCGGGACATACGAAAATTCGGGAGTCGTTGACGAAATGGGCCGGCATTTTAACAGGCTCAGAGATTTGTGCTGCTCTGTCCGACTTGTGACGCACCACGCGATTCAAATTTGCCGGTTTTGTTACTTTCACGCAGGATGCGCGGAGATTTTGCGGCTAATGTTCTCATTCATGACACAAAATAACGTTTTGATAATCGTTGTCATTTGGTCATTGTTGCAGGCAACGGCATAATGCCCCGCCCACATAATCATTGCAGAGTCTAGGGAGCTAGCTTGTCTACGCCTGTCGAACCCTTGCGTTTGCTGCTACTGGCCGAAGAGCCAGCGTGGACAGCGTTATTGCGCGAGTGTCTGGCTCCTATGGGGAGCGCGGCGGTGCTGATCAGCGCGCCGAGCTGGGAGTCGGTCAGCAGTTTGTTCGAAGACAACCGCCACGCGGTGTTGTTGACGGTTCCCGCGCTGCAACCGGCACCCGGCCGTTGCAGCCTGCCAACGGTATTGCTGCTGGAACACGAACCGGACACCGCGCCGGTTGGTGTCAGTGACTGGCTGGTGTTCGATGTTCTCGATGCCGGCATGCTGCGGCGTTGCCTGCGCCATGTGCGCGAACGCGGCGTTCTCGAAAACACTCTGCAACGCCTCGCCGAACAGGACCCGTTGACCGGTATCGCCAACCGTCAGGGGTTCCAGACTTTGCTCACCGCGCGCCTTGCCGAAGGTGACGGTCGTGGCCTGGCCCTTGGGCATCTCGACCTCGATAATTTTCGTCACGCCAACGACGCCCTCGGCCATCAGGCCGGCGACCGCTTGATCCTGCAAGTCGTCTCGCGGCTGAAAAGTCAGCTGGAGGCCGGCGATCAACTGGCGCGCCTGGGCAGTGATGAATTCGCCCTGTTGATCGACACCCGCCGCGCACCGCAACGCGCCGAGTGGATGGCTGAGCGCATCACCGAAGCCTTGTCTGAACCCTACTGGGTCGACGGCGAAAGCCTGCTGATCGGCTCCAGCCTCGGTATCGCTCATGCTCGTGCGCAAGGCGGCGCCGACCCGCTGATGTGGCACGCGCACATCGCCATGCAACAGGCGAAAAGTACCCAGGGCTGCACCTTCAATATCTTCAATGAACGCATCAATCGCAACGCGCGGAGCATGGCCGACCTCGAAAGTGAACTGCGCCGGGCCTTGCGCCGCGATGAACTGGAGCTGCACTACCAGCCACGGCTGAATCTTGAGGATGGCCAGATCGTCGGCCTCGAAGCCTTGGTGCGCTGGCGTCATAGTGAGCGCGGCTTGCTGCCACCAAGCGAGTTCGTGCCGCTGGCCGAGCAGAGTGGCCTGATTGTGCCGCTGGGTTACTGGGTGATTTCCCGCGCGCTGCGTGACATGCAGGCCCTGCGCGAGCACGGTTTGCCGGCGCTGCACATGGCGATCAACCTGTCCTTCCGCCAGTTTCAGGACAGCCAGTTGCTGCCTACCCTCAGCCGTCTGATTGCCGAACGAGGTGTCGAGGCGCAGTGGCTGGAGTTCGAGCTGACCGAAACCGCGGTGATGCGGCGCAGCGATCTGGTCAAGCAGACCATGGACGCTCTCGGTCGCCTCGGTGTGCGCTTCTCGCTGGATGACTTCGGCACCGGGTTCTCGTCGTTCGTGCACCTCAACAGCCTGCCGATCACCTTGCTGAAGATCGACAAGAGCTTTGTCGGCGGTATGGAGAAACGCGAAGAGAATCGCAAACTGGTGCACGCGATGATCAACCTCGCGCACAACCTGCATCTGGAAGTGGTGGCCGAAGGGGTGGAAACGCCGGAACAGCTCGATTTGCTGCGCGGGTTTGGCTGCGATCAGGTGCAGGGGTATCTGATCAGCCGGCCGTTGCCGTTGGCGGAATTGGTTGAATACCTGACGTTTGGCTCAAGCCAGCAGCCAGCCCTGGAAATTGTCAGCTAAACACCTATCCCTGTAGGAGTGAGCCTGCTCGCGATCGCGCTGTGTCAGATAATGATGATTTATCTGACACAGCGCGATCGCGAGCAGGCTCACTCCTACAAGGGATCTCAGTCGGTCTGAGCGACTGTGAACCGATTTGATGGCGCAGGCTCACGCCGAATCATCCGCTTCATCTTCCACTCAAACGCCAGCGTCAAACTCACCGCCGCACATGCCAACCCCAGCGCCAATCCCCACCAGACCCCCGTCGGCCCCCAGTTCAAATGGAACGCCATCCACCACGCCGCCGGCGCGCCGATCAGCCAATAGCAACCGAGCCCGACCAGAAACGTGGTCTTCGCGTCCTTGAGCCCACGGATGCAGCCCATGGCAATCGTCTGCGTGCCGTCAAACAGTTCGAACCACGCCGCCACTGCCAGCAGGCTCACCGCCAATCGAATCACTTCGGCAAACGCCGGATCATTGTGATCAAGGAACAAGCCGACCAATTGATTCGGCAACAGCCAGAACACCATGGCAAAACCCAGCATCACCACCGCACCGAATACGATGCCGACCCGGCCTGACATGCGCGCAACGTTCAATTGCCCGGCGCCGTAATGCTGGCCGATGCGCATGGTGATCGCGTACGACATGCCGGCCGGCACCATGAACGCCACCGAAACGATCTGCAGGGCGATCTGGTGCGCGCCCATTTGTGTGCTGCCCATGGTGCCCATGCACAGCGCCGCGAAGGCGAAGAGTCCGACCTCAACCGCGTAGGTGCCGCCGATTGGCAGGCCGAGGCGCCACAGCTCTTTCAGGTACTGCATGTTTAGCCGCGACAGACCGGCGCGCAACGGATAAGCGTCATACGCCGGGTGCCGCCGGATGTGCCAGGCCAGCGCGAGCGCCATGCAGTTGGCGACAATCGCCGTGACCAGACCGATGCCCATCAAGCCCAGTTTCGGCAGGCCGAACATGCCGGTGATCAGTGCGTAATTGAGCAGGAAGTTGGCCACCGTACCGCCGAGGCTGATGACCATCACCGGCGTCGCGCGGCCAATCGCACTGGTGAAGCCGCGCAGGGCCATGAAGCTCAGATAGCCGGGCAGGGCGAAGGGCAAGGCGATCAGGAATTGTCCGGCTGCGGTGACGTTGGTTTCGGTCTGGCCGAACAGCAGCAACAGCGGCTTCAGATTCCACAGCAGCAACCCGGCACCCAGTGCCATCAGCCACGCCAGCCACAATCCGGCCTGAGTCAGCCGCGCGGCACCGATGATGTCGCCGGCGCCCTGACGGATCGCCACCAGCGTACCGACCGCCGCAATCACGCCGATGCAGAAGATCGACACAAACGAATAGCTCGCTGCGCCCAACCCGCCGCCGGCCAGGGCTTCGGGGCTGATGCGTGCCATCATCAGGGTGTCGGTCAGCACCATCAACATGTGCGCCAACTGTGAAGCAATCAGCGGCCCCGACAGCCGCAGAATGGCCCAGAGTTCGGTACGCACAGGATGTTGCATGGTCATCACCACTCATCGATAGAGGGAACAGGAGACCGTCGATTCTCGGGGTTTGAACGCGCTTTCACAAAGGGATAAAAAGGATGGGTGGCATGATTAAAACTCATCCTGAGAAGATTCTGCTAAGTTGTCGATATCCCGCCACAGGAGCTTTGTGCATGTCCCGTCGACTTCCTCCGTTGTATGCCCTGCGCGCATTTGAAGCGGCGGCGCGGCACAGCTCGTTCACGCGCGCAGCCGAGGAGCTGTCGATTACCCAGAGTGCGGTCAGTCGACACATTCGTACGCTTGAAGAACATTTCGCCTGTCGGCTATTTCACCGCAGCGGGCGCAATCTGCAACTGACCGAATCGGCGCGGATGCTGTTGCCCGGTATTCGCGAAGGTTTCACCGCCCTTGAGCGCGCCTGTAACACCTTGCGCGCCGAGGATGACATCCTGCGTATGAAAGCGCCGTCGACCCTGACCATGCGCTGGCTGCTGGCGCGGCTCAGTCGCTTCCGCCATCTGCAGCCGGGCAATGAAGTGCAACTGACCAGTGCCTGGATGGACGTGGATTCGGTGGACTTCAACCATGAGCCCTTCGATTGCGCGGTGCTGCTCAGTGATGGGCATTTTCCGCCGGACTGGGAGGCCAGCCTGCTGTTTCCCGAGGAGCTGATTCCGGTCGGCGCGCCGAACCTGCTGAACGATCAGCCCTGGGACGTGGCGCGACTGGCCAGTGCCGAGTTGCTGCACCCGACCCCGGATCGCCGCGACTGGCGCAGTTGGCTGGAGCACATGGGGCTGTCCGATCAGGTATCGCTCAAGGGCGGGCAGGTCTTCGATACGCTGGAATTGGGCATGATCGCGGCGGCTCGTGGGTACGGCGTGTCGATGGGCGATCTGCTGATGGTCGCCGAGGATGTGGCGCAGGGACGTTTGAGTCTGCCGTGGCCGACAGCGGTCGCCAGCGGATTGAATTATTACCTGGTGTGGCCAAAAACTCGCCCGGGAGGCGAACGTTTGCGCCGCCTCAGCGACTTCCTGCAAGGCGAAGTCCGTGCCATGGCGCTGCCGGCAGTCAAGCGCTTGAGCTGAAACGTTCGAGCCGCCACAATGCCGGCCTTCTGCCATAACCCTGCTGAGTGCTCAAGTATTCGGGTTTTCCGCCGACTACGAGCAAGTGGAACCGTCGTGCCGGTATCCACGAGCCACCCCCACTATTAGAAAATTATCCGAGCTGCGATCAAGGAGGATCGAAAAGTTCGGCCAGGAGCTGTCCATGTCTCAACCTCGCGCTCGGATCGCCTCGCAGCTGGGCCTCGCGCTCGCTGTGATTCTGGCGATCGTCATCAGCGGCAGTACGGTGTTCGCCCTGCGTTCGCTGGATACCGCCAACCTCGCCACCCGTGAAGAGCATCTGGCCAGTGAGGCGCGGCTGCTGGCCGACCAACTGAGCACCTTTCACGGCACGTTGCGTGAAAGCACGCAACGTCTGAGCGGGTTGTTCGAGAAGCGCTTCAGCGCAGGTCTGAGCATTCACCCGAGTGAGCCGGTGACCGTTGCCGGCACCCAGACCCCGGGCCTGCACCTGGGCAGCGAAGTGTTGAACAACAACTTCAAGGAAGTCGACGAGTTCAAGCAGATGACGGCGGGCGTCGCCACGCTGTTCGTGCGCAGTGGCGAAGACTTTGTGCGGGTCAGCACCTCGCTGACCAAACAGGACGGCACCCGCGCCATCGGCACCTTGCTCGATCACGCGCACCCGGCTTACGCGAAGTTGATGGCGGGGCAGGGGTATGTCGGCCGCGCCTTGTTGTTTGATCGCTCCTACATGACCCAATACACCCCGGTGCGTGATGGCAGCGGCAAGGTGATTGCCGTGCTGTTCGTCGGCTTCGATTACACAGACGCGCAGAATATTCAGTTCGACAACCTCAAGCGTTTCCGCATCGGCCAGAGTGGTTCGCTGGCGTTGCTGGATGAGCAGAACAAATGGCTGGTTCCGCCAGCGGGCGTGCAGGCGCTGGATCAAGCCGTACCGGTGATCAATGGTCTGGTGAAGACCCCGGGCAAAGGCGAGTTCTGGAGCGACAAGTCGGAGGACTTCTACAGCATTGCCGTGCCGTTCGATGGCGGGCCGTGGTCGGTCGTGGCGAGCATGCCGAAGTCGGAAATTCGCGCCGTGACCTGGAGCGTCGGTACGCAACTGGCCATTGGCAGCCTGTTGGCGATGTTGCTGGCGGTGGGTTCGGTGGTGTGGCTGCTGCGCAGCAAACTGGCGCCGCTGAGCGATCTGGTACGACAGGCTGAAGCTCTGGGCGCCGGTGATCTGAGCGTGCGTATGAACGTGTCGAGCAACGATGAGATCGGTCAACTGTCGCGCGCGTTCAACCAGATGAGTCAGGCTTTATCGACTATGGTTGAGCACATCCGTCGTGCCTCGCAAGAAGTTAACAGCCGTGCGCAGGCGTTGTCCGGTTTGTCCGGCGGCGCATACGAAGGCATGGAGCAGCAGTCCGGCGAAATCACCAGCATGGCCGGTGCGGTGGAAGAGTTCAGCGCGACCTCGCTGAACATTGCCGACAATATGGGCGCGACCCAGCGTCTGGCGCAGGAAAACGCTCAGCAAACGCAGATCGGTCGCAGTTCGATGGAAGAAGCGTCGTCCTCGCTGGAGCAAATCGCTGGCGCTCTGAACAGTACCGCCACCGTGATCAACACCCTCGGTCAGCGCTCGCAGGAAATCGGTGGCATCGTCGGCGTGATTACCTCGATTGCCGAACAAACCAACCTGTTGGCACTCAACGCGGCGATTGAAGCGGCACGTGCCGGTGAACAAGGTCGCGGCTTCGCCGTGGTGGCGGATGAAGTGCGCAGCCTGGCCTCGCGTACTCGTCAGGCCACCGATGAAATTTCCAGCATGATCCACAGTATCCAGCAGGAAACCGGCAACGCGATCAGCACCATGGAGCAGGGCAATGTGCTGATGCAGGAAGGCTTGTCGCGCAACGCCAACGTGGCGTCGGCGCTGGCGCGTATCGATGAGCAGAGCCGTTCGGCGGGGCAGCAGTTTGCTGCGATTACCACGGCGACTCAGGAGCAGAGCAGCACTGCGACGTTGTTGAGCAGCAATTTGCAGAGCATTGCGATGGCCAACAGTGAGCAGCGAGAAGTGGTGTCCAACCTGGCCGTGACCGCCAAGGAACTGGAAGGTTTGGCGGCCGAACTGCGTCAGGAGGTTGACCGGTTCCGTTAAGGCGCCGGTGCCTTATTGATACACCGAGAGGTCCTCACTGGAGTCGACCTCTCCCCATTCGCCGGTGTAGGCGACAGCTTCAATTGGCACCCGACCGGCATCGATGACGCGTTGCAGAGTGTTGGTCATGTGCATGCTGTCGCGTTGCTGCGGCGACAGTTCGGCACGCAGTCGCACGACTTCCGCCCAGCCTTCGGGAGTGAAGCGCAAAAGCCCCATGTACTGACCCTGAACGTCATCCACCGATTGCGGCTTGTTGCCGATTTCGGCCAGCGTGTGCGCGGCGGTCAGGCGAAAGGTTTCGGCATCCAGCAATGGGTCGCCGAAACGCTCGGTCCACAGCTGCAACCAGTTGGGGTCGTAGGTTACGGCCAACGCCGCGTCGCTGTTGATCAACGACTGCACGGCCACAGGGCTGTAGAAAATATCCGAATAGCTGACGATGCACGGCTGACCCTGAAGCCAGGACTCGGCGCAGGCCAGTGACGAAACCATATTGGTCTCGGCCCAGCGCGGGTTGTGAAACTCGCTCAGACCACGCTCTGCCAGCAGCTCGCGCCTGTAACCGGTCACCACCGCGATGTCGCTGATACCCGCTGCCCGCAATGACTCCAACTGCCATTCCAGCAGTGGTTTACCGCGCAACTCGACCAGACATTTTGGGCGTTCATCGGTGAGGCTTTTCATGCGGCTGCCACGTCCGGCAGCCAGAATAATGGCTTTCACTACAGGTCTATCCCGTGAATTCTTCATTGGAATCGGTTTCGCCAAACAGGCGCTGCAGACGCTGAAGGTCGTGCACCGCGAAAGCGCTTTCACGCTCCGGGTGCCACATCCAGCCCTGCCACGGTAGTTGCAGGTGGCGGATCGCTTCGATTTCGCCGTCCTCGCTGCGCGCCAGCACCTCGAACCCGAGCGGGCAATCGGCGAGGGCGAAGGTGTGATAGCTATTGACCTCGGCGACGATCTGCCCGGATAGCTGATGCCGGGTGCGTACGTGGCCGGTGACCGGTTTCAACGAGACACCCGACCAGTGCGCAAGCATTTGCATACCCCGGCAAATCCCCAACAATGGCAGATGGCGTGCATGGGCGTGGTCCAACAGCCTGCTTTCAGTGAGGTCGCGAGCCGGGCACTGACCGATGTCGTTGCCGCCCGACAGCACGATGGCCTGTGGGTTAACCGCTGCCAGCCAACGATCGAGGTCGTCGGGTGATTGCCAGCCGTTTGGCACTGGCACAGGGATAAAGCCTGCCGCCTGCACAACCGCGATCAGGCGCTGATCCAGCGCGTCACGGCTTTCGCCGCGTTCTGGATGCATGTCGACACGTTGGCTGATCGCGACCACTTTCATGACATCAATTCCACTCGGCGACCCGGACAATCGAGGTGCAGAAAGTCTGCCGTCGACCAGCGACGGTAGAGCACTTCGCCGGCGCCAATCACCGCCGGCAAGCCAAGCTCACCTGCACGGATCGCCATGTGCGAATTGGCCCCGCCCCACGCAGTGATCAGCCCGGCAATCGGGTAGGCGAACAGCCAGTCAAACCCCGGATCGGCGTTGGGAATGCAAACAATCGCCCCGGCGAGTTTTTCCCGGTCATCACAGAGCACCACCGGCGCAGTCACGCGTTTTTGCGTAATGAAATTGGGCGCCGTCTCCGGCCACTCGAAACACCAGACATCTTCTGGGCAGGTGATCACCGGCGGCAGCGACACCTTGAGTGTTTCGGCGTAACGCGCCTTGCCTTGTTCGATGCTGCGCAACAGCAGTTCTTTCGGGTCCGCCGCTGCTACATGCAGCTCCTGGAAAGCGCTGATGTCGCAATAAGCCAGATCCTCGCGACCAATGCCGTACTGCGCACCGACCTGAGCGATCAAGGCCAAGGCATCGGAGAGGTTACGCGTGAAGTGAAACTTGGCCAGCTCGCGCAACTCGATGCCGTTCTGCAGGAAGTCCAGCAGCCCCACCGGATCAGGCTGCAGGCCATGGATTTCGAGCTGTTTGACGATTTCGCGCATCTGCGGCAGCGTCAGGGAAAACGGTCGTAGCGGCTCCGGCGCAGCGGGGCTTTGCGTCCAGTCGAAATACAGCTCTGGCGCCTCGTCGTAACGCGGCGAGAGGATGTCGTAAGTGCCCGGTCGCAAATGCCCGTAACGGGCGAGGAACGTGGTTTTGTCGAGGGTTGCGCGGTCACGCGCCAACTGCCCGCTGACCGTAGAAACCCCGGCCATGAACGCATCGTAATCCGCCTGCGAAAATACGCCGACGCTGACCAGCGATCGAAGCATCTGCACGGCAACAAACCCGGCGCGGGCCAGGCCGGCGAAGGGCAGGGTGCCATAACGCTTGGCATCCTCCAGCAGCCAGTAGATGCGTTCGAGCGGGTCGGCATTGGAGGCCAGTAACTCTTCGCGACGGGCGTTGAGTACCTCAAGCTTATTGGCATCGCTGCGCCATAAACCGTCCTTGGGATGCACGATGCGGTTGGTCAGCTTGCGCAGACTGGTGCTGATGGCGTCCAGTTCATGCTCAAGAAAACCGGCACTGCGCAAACGTTCCAGTTGCTGCGACAAGTCGAGGGTGTAGCAGGAGAAAACGATCTCGAACTCTACCTTGTCGTGCAGCGTCGGTTCCGCCAGCAAGCGATCGATGTAGTAATCGACCAGGCGACCGGCCAGCCCTTCATCAAGGTCGGCTGGAATGAACGAGTTGAACGACAGGCGCACATCGATATACGGCAGACCGAAAAAATGCGGCATCAGCGGGAAGCTGCGCAAGTTACGGTAGCCATAGTTGTGGCGCTGGTAAGCCCAGATCGAGTCAGTGACCAGATCCCGATACAAGGAAAGCGCCAACGGTTTGGGCCGGATACCGATGATCTCGGCCGGATTCCAGTCGGGCATCACGCCGTATACGGTGCGCTGACCGATCAGAAATGGGTGCGCACGCATGCCCCGTTCGACTTTGCTCTGAATGCTTTGCAAGCGGGCGAACTGGGTGGCCGCGGACTCAGGCACCGCCGGCAGAATCAATGGCCGGGCTTGCAGCAGCCAGAGTGTCTCGCCTTCAGCATCGCGGGTGACCGCGAACTCGCAGTCGACCGGTCGATCACCAAACAGGCTGAGCAATTCCTCTAGCAAGGCCACCACCGGTGCGAGCGACGAGGGCGCTGCCACTGCACTGTGCGCCGCCTGCTGCCAGAGCCGGCCACCCATGCCGCCAGTGACTGCGGCGGTGTCATCGCCCTCTGACCAATTCACCACGCGATACGGTGCACAGGTGTTGGGGTCGTGAGAGAAGGCCACGCCGGAGCGCAGCACATTGCCGAGCATTGGTTGAATCAGAATCTCGTCAGTCAGGTGCACATCGCCGTAACTGGCGATCACCTGTGCGATCGCCGAGACCAGTCCAGCCTCATCGACATTCGGCACCGACAGGAAGGCGCCGGCGAACGACGCCTGCGCACTGTCCTCGCGCCCGCAACTGGAGCGTACGATCCACGGAGCGGCTGGCAGCCGACGCTGGATATCCTCAACGCAGGCGCGCTGATCCAGTTGCCAGTCCGCCACAGTGAACGCCAGCAACGGCGCAATGTGCGCCGAGGCGAGCCGCCCTTGCAGGCTGGTCAGGGTGCCGGCCTTGGTTGAGAAATGCAGGGCCATCAGCGGTTATCTCAGTTGAGCAACCCAGATGTTGGTCGAGTAGGGGATCTGGATCGACGGCGTCTGCAGGCTTTTCAGGTAGTCGTCGATGGCCGCGATCACTTCATGGAAGCTGGCGCCAGCCTGACGTTCCAGCGTGGCGTGCGAGCGCCAGGCTTCGAGGCATTCTTCGATCGACTGCTCGTGAATCACACGGGCATCCAGATGCACGACCGGGCCGAACAATTCGCTGGCGTCGATCACGGCGGTCTGGTCTTCACGACGGGTGCCGTAGCCATAACCGGCTACGCGCTCTTTGATGATGGCTTCGATGCGCGCCTGGATCGGGTCTTCCAGATTGCGGTGGTTCCACATGCAGGCAAACCAGCCGCGTGGCTTGAGAATGCGCGCGGTTTCCTTGAGCGCCTGCTGACGGTCGCAAACATTGAAGGAGCTGCCGAAAGTGACCATGTCGAACGCATGCGCCGCTTGGCCGGTGGCTTCACCGGTGCCTTCGTGCCATTTGACATTGGCCAGCTCGGCGGTGCGCTTGATGCCGTTGGCGCGCATCGCATCGTTGGGTTCTACCGCTGTGACATCCAGGCCGCGGGCGGCCAGCATCAGCGTCAAGTGCGCAACACCCGCGCCGACGTCGCAGAACCTGTCGCCTTGCTCGGCACCGGCAATCGACAGCATGGCGTCGATTGCCGCGTCGGCGTAATCAGGGCGCTTCAAATAGGCATCGGCCAGGGTGGTGTAGTCCCATTCGGTTTTCATAGTCAGTTCCTTCCAAGAATTTTAGGGAGCAAGTCATCGGCCAGACGTTGGCTGGAGCGTTCGCGATCGAACTCAACCAGGCAGTCCGCCGCCAGCGGTTCATCAATGTCCAGGTCGAGCCCGGCAACGTTATGCAGTTCGCCCGCATCGAAACGGCGATAGATGTCCTTGGGGTCGCGGCGACGCAACTCCTCGACGGGCACCTTCAGATAAATCTCGAAATAATTGGGCAGATGGGCGCGGTTCCACTCGTGAACCTCGCGAAACAGCGAGATCGTGGCGATCACCACGGTTTGTCCCTGCGCAGCGATCATTTTGCACAGGCGAGCGTATTGCAGGGCGAGCGCGAGGCGACCCTCGCGGCCGTGGTTTTGCGTGCTGCTGGCGGCGGCGCCAAATACCTCGCGCAATTCATCGCCATCGAGCATTACGACCGAGCGTCCTTCAGCACGCATTCTGGTAACGAACTCACCGGCCAGCGTTGATTTGCCCGCTCCTGAAAGGCCCGTAATCCAGATTACCTGTCCACCAGCATCACGTTTCATAGTGTTCTGACTTGTGTTCGATTGGAATGTATCGGCAGGCTGTTCCCTCGCATGAGGTCAGGCCTGCTTTTTTTAAGGTTTGTCGCGCTCGTTAATGTCTCCGAAAGAGTCAATCGAGAGCGGGCAATACTTCGACTCGTGCCGGTATTCAATCAAATCGTGGAACACTTCCTGAGGCAGGGGCAAGTCGCTGTACTGTGCCTGGTAGAACTTGTTGTATATGTAATAACTGTCTTCTGGTTTCAGCAGGCTGAACCCTAACGCCATGTCTCTGAGCTCATTACTGCTTCTGGCGATTGGCAACAAGTTGTCCATTTGATTCAGCCAGGTGTTGACGGTGAGATTATTCTCGTCAGTAAACGGCACGTAATAAATCGGCAGTTTGCAGGTGTTGAGCATGAACGACACACCACCGGTGGATGCATCGGTAATGACTGTGTCGCATTGTGCATAGAAAACCGTGCTGCTGGTGCCTGCCTTGTCGATGGTTATCCAGTCATAGGCAGACAGCTCTTTGCACAGAGCCTGTACGGTCGGATGGGAAAGTTCAGCCATGTACGGACGCAAGATGAACGTCGCGTGGGGAATTTGCGATTTGACTGCATTGATGACGGTCTGCAGGTTCTCATACAGCGTCGCCCCGTTCGGGCAGATACCCAATTGGGTCGGCAGAAGCCCTACGACATAGTCGTCCGAGGTTTTTGTCGATGGCGGTGGTGACTCGAAATTACCGGGAATCTTCACCGGCAACGTGGCCACCGGGCTGGTGCTGCGCATGTCCGAACGCAACGCCAGTCCATCGACCAACATTGTCTTCAGGGCCTTTCTGTCGCGACGGTATGCCTGCATTCCGGCCGTAATCAAATCAAAGCCTGACCGGGAAGAGGCGATGATCACATCCCAGTAAGAGGTCAACTCGGCGTAGTAATACTTGTCTTTGGTCGGCATCCCGACATTGCCGTGACTGATGAAGATGCCAAAATTCGAGTTATCCAGCAGGCGTCCGGCATAGGCATCATTTGAAATGACAACCTGCGATTTCAAGCTTGCAATGAACTCATTGCCAATCTGCTCTACCGGGAAATCAAGGACGGCTTCGACTTCCTCTCTGCTCAAGCCGGTACGATCAGTATTGAGTACGATACAGTTATATTTTTCTCGAAGCGATTTAAGCGCTGGAATCAGATACTCGAGATATGTTTTGCCACCGTCCGCCACGTTGCTGAGCAAGTAAACATTTTTCATGATGAGGTTTTGCTTTCAAAGTTTGTTTAAATAAGATCAATGCCAGACGGAGTAATAATGCCGGGCAAGGGCTTTTTAGTTGTCTGGATTTAAATTAATGAATTGAACAGCTTTGATAAACATTAGAAATCTTGTCCATGATGTCCCGCCTCCATTTCCACGCTGAATAATGCTCTATGTCTTGACGATAGACGGATAATTAGCAAAAAGAGCGCCGCCGTTATATCACATCTCGGCCAATGGCCATCAACGCTCGGACGTTTATTTTCAGGATCGTCCGTTTACGAGCAGCGCCGATGTTCATTGTGTTGCCGGCCGGTACTGCAAAGCCTCCGCCAGGTGTTCGCGCTTGATGTCTTTTTCCTGGCTCAGATCGGCCAACGTCCTGGCGACCTTGAGCAACCGGTGCGCCGAGCGCAGTGACAGGGTCAGGCGTTCGCAGGCTGACTCAAGCCATTTCTCATCGGCTGTGGATAACTTGCAGTGGCGCTTCAACCCCGGCAGATCGAGAAACGCATTGGCGCAACCCTGACGTTTCTGCTGGCGTTCCCGTGCCTCGGCCACGACGGCCGCCGCACTGGCACTGTCCTCTCCTGGTTTCACCTCTGGATTCAACGCTGTCGCCTCCCGCGCGACCGTCAGGTGCAGATCGATCCGATCCAGCAACGGCCCCGACAGTTTGTTGCGATAACGCTGCACCATGTCCGGTGTACAAGAACACTTGCCGCTCGGTTCGCCAAGATATCCACAGGGACACGGATTCATTGCCGCCACCAACTGAAATCGCGCCGGAAAGCGCACGCGATCCTTGGCCCGGGCGATCACGATGAACCCCGACTCCAAAGGCTCTCGTAAAACTTCCAGCACCTTGCGATCAAACTCCGGCAGTTCATCGAGAAAAAGCACGCCGTGATGGGCGAGGGTGATTTCGCCGGGTTGCGGTTTTGAGCTGCCACCGACCAGCGCTGGACCGGAGGCCGAATGGTGCGGCTGGCGGAAGGGACGTTGCGGCCAATGGGTCAATGGTGCGCCGCTGGCAACGGATTGAATCGCTGCCACTTCCAGCGCTTCGCATTCGGACAGCGGTGGCAGCAAACCCGGCAAGCGACTGGCCAGCAGCGTCTTGCCGGTCCCGGGTGGCCCGCTGAACAACAGGTTGTGCGCGCCCGCCGCCGCGATCAGCAGCGCACGTTTGGCTGCCATTTGCCCCTGCACTTCGTTGAGATCGGGATAGGGTCTGGCGGCATGAATCAAGCCGTCCGAAACATAAGGTTCCACCGGCGTATGCCCGTTGAAATGCGCCACTGCTTCCAGCAGATGATCCACTGCGTACACCTTCAAACCCGAGGCCAGACACGCTTCCTCGGCATTCGCCCGCGGCACCACCAGCGCCCGACCCGCCTTGCGCGCCGCCAGTGCTGCCGGCAACACGCCACGCACCGCTCGTACAGCCCCGGACAACGCCAACTCACCCAGACATTCCACGTCATCGAGCGTCAGACACGGCACCTGCACACTCGCCGACAGAATCCCCAAGGCAATCGCCAGATCAAACCGCCCGCCATCCTTGGGCAGATCTGCCGGCGCCAGATTCAAGGTGATCCGCCGCGCCGGAAACTGCAGCCCGGAATTGATGATCGCGCTGCGCACCCGATCCTTGCTCTCCTTCACCGCCGCCTCGGGCAGGCCGACCATGGTCAGCGACGGCAGACCGTTGGCCAGATGAACTTCGACGGTGACGGCGGGAGCATCCACGCCAATCTGGGCGCGACTGTGGACGATGGAGAGGGACATGGTCGTTCCTTGAGCTGAATCGGGGGCCGCTTCCTGCGGGTTTTTGAAGGGTAGTCTGGGGAGAGGGCGTTGGTCGGACAGTTTTAAGGGCGAACTTTCACTGGATGTTGCTGAAGGCACTAATCCTCAGGCATAAAAAAACCGCCTGTTAGGCGGTCATTTTTGCGGTACTCAGGTTCCACCACCGGCAAGCCAACCATCGGGCTCCATTTCCTTGCCATAGGTCGCGGCCACTTTCAGAAAATGCCGCTGACTGGCTGAAATTCTGTCCGGCAGACCGAGTGCCTCGGTACCCGGTTTGGAAACCCGTGCCGGTTGGGTTTGCTGCTTCTTCTGCTTCATAAACACCTCACGTGCCGGGATGCTTGATTCGATCTTATTGGTCGTCCAATGGAAAGACAAGGCGACCGGTTGTATCAAAATAAAATCCCAGCGTTTGATAGTAAGGGATGGCGCCTGAGTCTGGCTCTTGTACTTCGATTTGCGTGCACCCCAGCTTCCGGGCGTAGAACTCTGTTGTCAGCAATGCCATCGGAGCGATCCAGCCCCGCAAGGTAATTGTCTTGCAGGTGTGTCCCTGCAAAAGGACGATTTTCATACAGATCGTGCTTCTTCGCGGCGTTGCGTAGCACAGTCCGGACAGTTCTTCTTCGTACCAGAACGCCAAGTCCAGCCCTTTTGCATCTTTGGTCTTCCAGTCCAAAACAGCGTCCCAGGGATACCCAACGGGGCCGGTCCACTGGTGGAATGCGTTGATTGCTACTGCAGTAATCGGATCGATCCTGAGTGATAGAGCATCAACTCCAGCTGCCAGGGCTTCTGGATCCATGGACATTGTCTGATGTGCGAGTTTGCGCGATTCAGATTTGAGCGTCTGATTTCGAAGCTCGGTACCTTTGCCTTTTCTTCGCATCGTCTTGTTCTGTCGGGATCAATATGCAGACGATATCGAAGGCATTGATGCTTACGTAATCAGACGTAGGGGACGGTCCTCGTAGGACTGTGCTTGCGTTAGTGAAGGACGTTGGAGATGGCCAGTTCAGGGTGTGAGGAGTCGGAAAGGCAATACTTTATACCGGCATAGATGAGGGTTTTGGCGCTGCTCTCGATCGTAAATGAGCTTTGACTCCTGAGCGGTACTGAAGGATCCTCACGCTCGAGGACTGCAACTGCGCATTCGTCGGGACTGGGCACCAGTAAAAGCTCCCCCGCATTTTTGGCAGCAGAGAAAGCTGGTTTCTCTGAAGTAGTGACGACGGGCTAGCCTGTCGGATTCTGAACCCAAGGCCGTAAAGCCAGGAGCTAAAGAATCGCTGCGACTACTCCTCCAAACACAAAAAAGGCGTCCTATGGACGCCTTTTTTATTTTTGACTCAGGATCTTCTACCGGCCAGCGGGCCGCTTGGCTCAAGCTCTGGCCCACATGTAACAGCAACTTCAATAAATCGCCGTTGGTTGGCTGACATATCCCCAGCCAACCGCAGTGCTTCGAGATGTAGTTCAACAATCTGAAGAAGCTTTGCCTTTCGCTTTTTTGGGCTCATACGCACCTCGTGCGATTGGGTTGTTGATTTCGATGTTATTGACCGTCCACAGAAATGACAAGCCGGTTGGTGTGGTCGAATTCGAACCCCAGTTTTCGGTAGTAAAAAACAACATTCGGATCAGGATCCTGAATCTCGATTTCTTTGCATCCTAGCGCTCGCGCATAGTGATCTGCGACAAGCAGAGCAATCGGCGCGATCCTGCCGCGAAGCGGGTGCGCACTGTCCGGATGCCCTTCCAACAGAATAATCTTTAAGCAGATAGAGCTTGCGCGCGGGGTCGCATAGCACATGCCGCAAAGAATCTGTTTGTACCATATCGCCAAATCCAGACCTTTCGCATCTTTACTTTTCCAGTCTGCAACGTCATTCCAAGGGAAAATTGTTGGCCCCTCCCAGAGAAAGTATTGCGTTATCGCTGCTGGGGTAATTGGCTCAAACTTGACCGCTGCTGCATCAATATTCGGGATTCTCGGGGCAATGTTCTTGAGAAAGAATTTGTGGGCGATCTTTCGCGAGTTTGATCTGAATGTCTGGTTACGAAGATCCGTTGCTTTGCCTTTTCTTCTCATTGTTTTCATCTGTTTGGATCTGGTCGCAGAAGATAGCCAGCAGAGAGGGGGCAGCGAAATCAGACGTGGGGGACGCGTTTTGTAGGACGTTACTTCTGTGAGTGGGGGATTTCGGAGTAGGGGGCTGGAGAAAATGAAGACATAAAAAAGGTCATTTCAGTGGCATCACTGAAATGACCTTTGGTGAGGTTGCAGCGCAAAAATTCAGATCAATTGCAGAGCCTTTCTCCACCATGAGTTCACAGCCGTACGGTTTACCTGTTCTCGCTCCGTCACCATGTGTGGCACATCTTGTAACCGTATCCACGGCTGGTTATTCCAGTGCAACAAACTCAACGTCATGTCCGGCCAACTGAGCAGGCTCAGGTGTGGACGTTCGCTTGTGCTGGGGTGTTGGGTGTCGCGCAGGGTGGGGATGACCTGGTGGGTGAGCCATTCGCGCAGCGCTCGGTATTCGGGGCAGTAGTGGTAGACGAGGAGGGCGTAGATGCCGGATTCGCTGATCAGCAGGGTGTTTTCGATCTGGTTGTGGATCAGGGTTTTGCGGGTTTGGTGTTGGTCGGGGTCGAGTTTTCGCAGCATGCGTTCGTTGAGGTAGATGTGTAGCAGGCGACTCAGGTCTCGGGCGCAAAACCAGGGTTGGTTCTGGATGAGGAGGGCGTGGAGGGGGAGTTTGTGGCGGGTGAAGATGTAAGGCTTTAAATAGGTTTCTTCCATGGTGCAGTTCTCGAATTCGAATGAAGAAAACTGCCTCTGATCGTCGCCAAACGATAGGGGTGGCAGCTATGCGCAGGTTGGCGAACCGGTGAATCCGGAACCGGCAGACCCTAAGGTCTCCCACGCACAGCCGCCATAATTCGAGATGGGAAAAGTCCCAGGGACGAACATGGTCGCAATGCGTCGAACTCTATCCAGGTCGCCAAACCCGGTGCTGAACATTCAGCATCGGGTGAGCTTAGAAACCTGGGCTTTTCGGCGCAATCGGACGGCGGTGGTGCAGGTTGTAGGACGTTGCCGAGAAAATTGAAGGGCTGAAGATCAAAAGATCGCAGCCTTCGGCAGCTCCTACAGTGAATTGCGTGCTTATTCGGCGGGCGGCGTCAGCTTGGCTTCGAGCTCGGCGACCTTGGCTTCGAGGCTTTCGAGGCGGGCGCGGGTGCGGGCGAGGACGACCATCTGGCTGTCGAATTCTTCCCGGCTCACCAGGTCCAGTTTGCTGAACGCACTTTGCAGCAGCATCTTGAACTGGCTTTCGATTTCGGCTTTCGGCAGCGGCGTTTCGCCGTTGAACAGGCGGGAGGCGGTGCCGCTCAGGGCGTCGAGGAAGTCTTTGGGCGCGAGCATGATGGATGTCCTGGAAACAATGGCCGGCAGTGTATCACGCAGTGTCTATAGTCATTTGCGCAGGCTGGGATGCACGCTTTTCGCGCAAACGGATGGACGGCAGCGCACCGTTGTTGTGCGTATCCACCGGGCCTTTTGTACGAGCGTGTCTGCGGCAGCGGCCAAGGGGTTGAAATCAGTGGGTTTTGGCGAGATGGCAAGGTTTCTGCTTAGTCACCTTCGACCCATGCACTGATGCAGTCGCTGTGACGAATGCAGTGCGGCAGGCGAAGCGGGGAGTTTCGTCTGATGCGGTTAGCTGGCGTCAGCGATGCGTTACAAAGCCAGGCACTGCGCTTAGACTTGAGTCGGGTTTGTTTTCCTGGGGCAAGTCCACCAATTCGGGAGAGAGTTTCATGAAGCTAGTCACTGCCATCATCAAGCCGTTCAAGTTGGACGACGTGAGCGAGT
>NZ_JBIUWQ010000006.1:37463-52485 GCF_044743525.1 Pseudomonas sp. NPDC087598
CACACCGAGCTGTATAGCGGCGCGGAATATGAGGACGATTTTCTGCCCAAGGTGAAAATCGACGTGGCCATCGACGACAAGCATAAGGATCGGGTTATCGAGGCGATAACCAAGGCTGCCAACACCGGCAAGATCGGTGACGGCAAGATCTTCGTGGTCAATCTGGAACAGGCGATTCGCATCCGTACCGGCGAAACCGATACCGACGCGATTTAAACGCCGCCACAAACCCCAACGCCCCAGGAGAAAACAATATGACTCTGCGTAAATTCGCAGGGCTAGGAGCCCTGTTGTCCATCGTAATGCCCAGCCTTGCTATGGCGGCAGACGAAGTGGCGGCCCCAGTCCTCAATTCCGGCGACACTGCCTGGATGCTCACCTCGACAGCCCTCGTGCTGTTCATGACCATCCCGGGCCTGGCGCTGTTCTACGGCGGCATGGTTCGCTCGAAAAACATTCTTTCCGTGATGATGCAGTGCTTCGCCATTACCGGTCTGATCAGCGTTCTGTGGGTCATTTATGGCTACAGCATCGCGTTCGACACTACCGGCATGGAGCAGGGCGTCGTCAACTTCAACTCCTTTGTCGGCGGCTTCGGCAAGGCGTTCCTCGCGGGCATCACGCCAGCCAGCCTGACCGGGCCTGCGGCGTTGTTCCCTGAGGCGGTGTTCGTCACCTTCCAGATGACCTTCGCGATCATCACCCCGGCGCTGATCGTCGGTGCGTTCGCCGAGCGGATGAAGTTCTCCGCGATGCTGATCTTCATGGGCATCTGGTTCACCCTCGTTTATGCGCCGATCGCGCACATGGTCTGGTCCGGTAACGGCGGCCTGCTGTGGGACTGGGGTGTGCTCGACTTCGCGGGCGGCACCGTGGTGCACATCAACGCCGGTGTGGCCGGTCTGATCTGCTGCCTGGTACTGGGCAAGCGCAAAGGTTTCCCGACCACGCCGATGGCTCCGCACAATCTGGGTTACACCCTGATGGGCGCGGCGATGCTGTGGGTCGGCTGGTTCGGCTTCAACGCAGGTTCTGCTGCTGCGGCCAACGGCACTGCCGGCATGGCGATGCTGGTCACCCAGATCGCGACCGCCGCTGCCGCACTGGGCTGGATGTTCGCCGAGTGGATCACTCACGGCAAACCTAGCGCACTGGGCATCGCTTCGGGTGTGGTTGCCGGTCTGGTTGCAATCACCCCGGCTGCCGGCACCGTGGGCCCGATGGGCGCACTGGTGATCGGTCTGGCGGCGGGCGTGGTGTGCTTCTTCTGCGCCACTACCCTGAAACGCAAACTCGGTTATGACGACTCCCTGGACGCGTTTGGCGTACACGGTATCGGCGGTATTCTCGGCGCGGTTCTCACCGGTGTGTTTGCCGCACCGTCGCTGGGTGGCTTCGGCACCGTGACCGACATCGCCGCACAAGTGTGGATTCAGTGCAAAGGCGTCGGCTTCACCGTCATCTACACCGCGATCGTCACCTTCATCATCCTCAAGGTCCTGGACGCCGTAATGGGTCTGCGTGTGACCGAGGAAGAAGAGTCGGTGGGCCTTGATCTGGCACAACACAACGAACGCGGCTACAACTTGTAAGTACGCGCATTGAAAAACTTGCCCGGCTTGCCGGGCATTTTTTTGTCTGGAATTTGTCGATCACGATACAGCTGAATGGATTTTTCATACGGCTTTGGTCGTGTTTACGACGGGCGTTTTTCTGCGGGCAATGGCTTACATCAAAGCAGGAATATTAGGGCCTTTGTTTTTTCCCAGAGCGCGCTAGAATGCGCCCCGAACGTGCGGAGAACTGTATGTGGCAACAGACTCTGATTACCCTGCGGGCACGGCCCCGGGGCTTTCATCTGGTAACGGACGAGTTGATCAACGGCCTGCCTGAACTCAGGGAGTGCCGGGTCGGTCTGTTGCATTTGTGGCTGCAGCATACCTCGGCGTCGTTGACCATCAACGAGAACGCCGATCCGGCGGTCCGTCGCGACTTCGAACGATTTTTCAATCGTCTGATCCCACAAGGAACAGACGGCTATGAGCATAACGACGAAGGCCTGGACGACCTCCCGGCGCACTTCAAAGCCAGCGTGCTGGGTTGCCAGATCAGTCTGCCGGTTTCGGCAGGTCGTTTGGCACTGGGCACCTGGCAGGGCGTTTATCTGGGCGAGCACCGTGATCATGGCGGTGCTCGAATAGTCCTCGCCACCTTGCACGGTGAAGGGGCATAAACCGTTGGTCACCAATGGTTACTGATTTTTTAACGGCGACTTTCGACAGTTGCCAAAGCTGGTCTATAACTAATCTGCTTTTCGCAAGTCATGAGGTAGAACATGAGCGACGATGATCTGGAAAACGACGACCTCGAAGTAGGCGACGAGGACGAGGCCGAGGAAGGCCTGGAAGCAGCAGCGGAAGACGTTGCTGACGACGATGGCGGTGATGATACGCCGGCCCCGGCTGCCAAAGGCAAAGCCAAGGCTGCGGTGTCGGTTGATGAGTTGCCGAGCATTGAAGCCAAGAACAAGGAGCGCGACGCCCTGGCCAAGGCCATGGAAGAGTTCCTGTCGCGTGGCGGAAAAGTGCAGGAAGTGGAGGCCAACGTGGTCGCCGATCCGCCGAAGAAGCCGGACAACAAGTACGGTAGCCGCCCTATCTGAGGCGTGCCGCTTGCTTGCTGAAAAAGCCCGCCGTCGCTGCGGGCTTTTTCATGCCTGAAATAAAATCTCTGGATGCACCGCGATCCAATGTAGGAGTGAGCCTGCTCGCGATAGCGGTGTGTCAGCTACATCTATGTTGACTGATACACCGCTATCGCGAGCAGGCTCACTCCTACAAGGGAACTGTGTCAGTTGGAGAGGGCATTCCAGCGTGCGAGAACGGCTGGCAGGTCGGTCAGGCTGCGAATTTCTGCATCCGGCAAACGCTCGGCTTCCCAGACTTTGCCCGCCGGGTTGAACCAGATCGCGCGCAACCCGGCCTGCTGTGCCCCGGCAATGTCATCACCCGGATGATCGCCGATATGCACGGCGGTTTCGGCGCTGGCGCCACCGCGCTGCAACGCCTCATGAAACAGACGCGCATCCGGTTTGGCGATGCCGATGTCTTCCGCGCACAAGGCAAACTTGAAGTAGTCCGCCAACCCCAACCGGCGCACGTCGGCGTTGCCATTGGTGACCACGCCGAGCGAGTAATGATTGGCGAGAATCTCTAGCACCGGCTCAACTTCAGGAAACACTTCGATCTGATGCCGCGCATGCAAAAACACCTCAAAACTCTTGTCCGCCAGCTCCGACGCTTCGCCGTGAGCGTACCCGGCTTCTTCCAGCGCATGAAACAACACACGCCGACGCAGCGCACTGATGCGATGTTTGAGCCCCGGCTCGCGGGTCAGCACCCGCTCACGAATCGCCCACAAATGCTCCACCGGCACCGCGCCCAGAGTCGGCGCATGTTCGCTCAGCCATTGGCGCAATACCGCTTCGGCGCTGACGATCACCGGGGCGGTGTCCCAGAGGGTGTCGTCGAGGTCGAAGGTGATCAACTGGATGCTCATGAGTCGTCGCCTTTCATGCGTTTGGCCCGTGGGTGGGCGCTGTCGTAGACCGCCGCCAGGTGCTGGAAGTCCAGGTGGGTGTAGATCTGCGTGGTCTTGATGTCCGAGTGGCCGAGCAATTCTTGCACCGCGCGTAGGTCCTGCGAGGACTCCAGCAAATGGCTGGCAAAGGAATGTCGCAGCATGTGCGGATGCAGGTTCTGCCCCAGTTCACGCTCGCCGGCCAGTTTCACCCGTACCTGAATCGCTCGCGGGCCGAGGCGTCGGCCTTGCTGGCTGACGAATACGGCATCGTCCGCCGGGTTGGTCATCGCCCGCAATGGCAGCCATTGCTCAAGGGCTTCGCGGGCTTTTTTACCGACCGGCAGCAGACGGGTTTTGCTGCCCTTGCCGAGCACCTGCACCATGCCATCGGCGAGGTCGAGTTGATCGAGGTTGAGCCCGGTCAGTTCGGAAAGACGCAGGCCGGATGAGTAGAACAATTCGAGAATCGCCTGATCACGCCGCGCAAGAAAATCATCCTCGACCGCACCTTCGAGCAGTTGCAGTGCGCGGTCGGTGTCGAGGGTTTTTGGCAGGCGGCGTTCGCCTTTCGGTGGCGCCAGACCGGTCGCCGGATCGTGGTCGCAGAGGCCTTCGCGATTCAGATAGTGATACAGACCGCGCACCGCCGAGAGCAGGCGAGCGAGGCTGCGCGAGGACTGGCCTTGCGCATGCAGGCGGGCGATCAGGCTGCGCAGGCGCTGAATATCCAGCGCGGCCCAACTGCCAATGTTCTGTTTGATGCACCAGCCGAGGACTTTATCGAGGTCGCGGCGATAGGCCGACAGCGTGTGCGGCGACACCTGCCGCTCACTGCGCAGGTGTTCGCAGTAAGCGTCCAGTTGTCGTTCCATGCTCAGCGCACCGAGCGCAGGGAGCTGTTGACCCGTGGCAGCACGCGACCCATGACTTCGGCGATGTAGCTCAGGAACAGTGTGCCGACCGAACTCTTGTAGTGCTGCGGATCACGGCTGGCAATCGCCAGAATCCCGTGGATGCCTTGATGACTGACGGCAACCACGGCGGTCGAACCGATCTGCTTGCGCTGTTCTTCGCCAAAGAGGAAATCCAGTTCATGTTCGCGCAGGTTGCCGCTGACGCTTTTGCCTTCGGTGAGCAAACCGCCGATGGCCGTTTGCGCGTCGGCGTGGGTCACCCAGCGACCGACCGGCGCCGGGTTGTCGCCGAGCAGAATCAGGCTGACGAAGGGCACCTGAAAGTCCTGACGAAGGCTGTCTTCGACACTGATGACCACGTCTTCCAGGCTGGCGGCGTCCATCAGCGAGAGGATCAGCCGGCGGGTCTTGTCGAACAGGCGATCGTTGTCGCGGGCGACGTCCATCAAATGCGAGAGGCGGTGACGCATCTCGACATTGCGGTCGCGCAGGATGGTCATTTGCCGTTCGACCAGCGATACGGTGTCGCCGCGCTGGTGGGGAATACGCAAGGCCGGGAGCAATTCTTCATGCTCGACGAAGAAGTCCGGATGAGCCTCCAGGTATGCGGCAACCGCTGCCGCCTCCAGGCTCTCGGACGCTGATTCGTCGGACTGTCGGGCGGGTACCTGAGGCTTATCGGTCATGGTTTCTGCTCACTCAAAGACGCACTTGTCCTTCGTATACACGCACTGCCGGACCGGTCATCAGCACCGGTTGGCCAGGGCCTGCCCATTCAATGGACAGACGCCCGCCGGGCAAGTCGATCAACAGCGGCGAATCCATCCACCCCTGACTGATTGCTGCGACAGCCGCCGCACAGGCGCCGGTACCGCAGGCCTGGGTTTCCCCGGCGCCACGTTCCCAGACGCGCAATTGCGCGCGGTTGCGGTCGATGACCTGGAGAAAACCGACATTGACCCGCGCCGGGAAGCGCGGATGGTGTTCGATTTTCGGGCCCAGCTCATGAACTGGTGCACTGTTGATGTCCTGCACGCGCAATACCGCGTGCGGGTTGCCCATCGACACGGCGGCCAGTTCGACCGTGGTGCCGTCGACTTCCAGCTGATAGCTGATGGCCTGCGCCGGCGCTTCGAACGGAATGTCCGCCGGCACCAGGCGCGGGGCGCCCATGTTCACGCCGATCTGGCCGTCGTTACGCACGTCCAGCTCGATGATGCCGCCCTTGGTCTCAACGCGAATCTGCCGTTTGGCGGTCAGGCGCTTGTCGAGCACGAAGCGCGCAAAGCAGCGCGCACCGTTGCCGCACTGCTCAACTTCCGAGCCATCGGAGTTGAAGATCCGATAACGGAAATCCACGTCCGGATTGCTCGGTGCCTCGACGATCAGCAACTGGTCGAAGCCGATACCGGTGTGCCGATCACCCCATTGCTTGGCGTGCTTGGGCTGAATATGCGCGTGCTGGCTGACCAGGTCGAGAACCATGAAGTCGTTGCCCAGGCCGTGCATTTTGGTAAAACGCAGCAGCATGGGTTACTCCGGCAGCAGGCTTTCGCCGGCAAACAGCTCGGCCACGGTTTCGCGGCGACGCACTTCAAAAACCTGATCACCGTCCACCAGCACCTCGGCGGCACGGCCGCGGGTGTTGTAGTTGGAGGCCATCACGAAACCGTAGGCGCCGGCCGAATGCACGGCCAGCAGGTCGCCTTCTTCCAGTGCCAGCTCACGGTCCTTGGCGAGGAAGTCGCCGGTTTCGCAGATCGGGCCGACGATGTCGTATTTGCGCGCAGCGCTGTCACGCGGTTTGACCGCAGTGACATCCATCCAGGCCTGATACAGCGCCGGGCGGATCAGGTCGTTCATCGCCGCGTCGACGATGGCGAAATCCTTGTGCTCGGTGTGCTTGAGGTACTCGACCTGCGTCAGCAGCACGCCGGCGTTGGCGACGATGAAGCGGCCCGGTTCGAACACCAGCGCCAGATCACGACCGTTCAGACGCTCACGCACGGCTTTGATGTAGTCGGCAGCCAATGGCGGCTCTTCATCGCGATAACGCACACCCAGACCACCACCAAGATCGATGTGGCGCAGGTGAATGCCGCAATCGCCGAGACGGTCGACCAGATCCAGCAGACGGTCAAGGGCATCGAGGAATGGCGGCAGGGTGGTCAGTTGCGAACCGATGTGGCAGTCGACACCGATGACTTCCAGATTCGGCAGATGCGCAGCACGCACGTACACGTCTTCGGCATCAGCAATGGCGATGCCGAACTTGTTCTCTTTGAGACCGGTGGAAATGTATGGGTGGGTGCCGGCATCGACGTCCGGGTTCACACGCAGCGAAACCGGTGCGCGAACGCCCAGTTCGGCGGCAACCACTTGCAGACGTTCCAGCTCGTCGGTGGATTCGACGTTGAAGCAGTGCACACCGACTTCCAGCGCGCGACGCATGTCGTCACGGGTCTTGCCGACACCGGAAAACACGATCTTGTCAGCGCTGCCGCCAGCGGCGAGTACACGTTCCAGTTCACCACGGGAGACGATGTCGAAACCGGCGCCGAGACGGGCCAGGACATTCAGTACACCGAGGTTGGAGTTGGCTTTGACCGCATAGCACACCAGATGCGGCATGCCGGCCAGCGCATCGGCGTAGGCCAGATACTGGGCTTCGATGTGCGCGCGGGAGTAGACGTAGGTCGGTGTGCCGAAGCGGTCGGCAATGGCGGACAGCGCCACACCTTCCGCGAACAGTTCCCCGCCACGGTAGTTAAAAGCGTCCATGGCGATCCCTTAGTAAACGTCGTGCTTGTGTGCCTTGGAGGCAGGCTGCTTTTGCGAAGACTGAGCTTGCTCGGCCGGGTCCTGATCATCATCGGGCAGGTACAGCGGGCCTTTTTGACCGCAGGCCGAAACGAGGCAGGCAACCGCGACGAGCGCAGCAAGGGAAGAGATCAGGCGCTTCATGGCGAAATCCTTGAAAATGCGTTAATTGCGCCGGAGTATACCGGCCACCCGGCAGCTTGCCTATGCGAGGGGGTTCCCGTCCGGCGGGGCTCCCGAGAAGCGCATGATTCCCTGTGGGAGCGAGCCTGCTCGCGAATGCGGTGTGTCAGCCAGCAATAATGTTGAATGTGCCGGCCATTCGCGAGCAGGCTCGCTCCCACTGGGTTCGGTGTTGTATGGGCCAGCAGGTCCTTGGTCGTTATCCTTTGCAATCGGCCAGCGGCGTCCGTATCTTTCGGCGCTTGAGCCTGATCAGACATTTTTTGAGGTTGCCGCAATGAGTTTGTCCGAAGCCCGTTTCCACGATCTGGTCGATGAAACCCAGGAAAAACTGGAAGACATCTTTGACGAAAGCGACCTGGATATCGACATGGAGAACTCGGCCGGTGTCCTCACCGTCAAGTTCGAAAACGGCTCGCAGCTGATCTTCAGCCGTCAGGAGCCATTGCGTCAGCTGTGGCTGGCGGCGGTGTCCGGTGGGTTCCACTTCGACTACGACGAAGAGAGCGAACGCTGGATGTGCGACAAGAGCGAAGAGCAGCTCGGCGAAATGCTCGAGCGCATTGTCAAGCAGCAGGCCGGCGCTGAATTCGATTTCGAAGGCCTTTGATTCCGTGACTGACACCGCTCCCGTTCGTCCGCCCAAGCCGCTTTACAGCAACGTCAGCCCGGCGGTGCCTTCACCGTGCAGCGGCGTGTGCCGACTGGATGAACAGAAGGTTTGCCTCGGCTGCTTCCGGCATGTCGAAGACATCCGCGAATGGCGCTCGGCGGATGATCAGCGCCGCCGGGTGATCTGCGCACAAGCGCTGCAACGCCGCACTCAAGCCTGATACCAAGTTGTGGCGAGGGAGCTTGCTCCCGCTGGGTCGCGAAGCGGCCCCGAAATCTTACGACTGCTGCGCAGCCGAGCGGGAGCAAGCTCCCTCGCCACAGGGGTTCTCTCTCAGTCAAAAGGTGGGTGGCTTGTATATTTTTTGAGCTGTGATAGTGTCCGAACACGCCTCAACCCACCGAGGCTCGGTGAAAACCCCGTCTTTTTTGGCGGGGTTTTGCTTTTTTTGTGCAGAAGAAAGGAGTCTGCCCGGATCATGACCGCACCTTCCATCACCCTTACCCGTCTGGACGTGCAACGTCTGGAGCGCCTGATCGACAGCCTGGACGACACGCTGCCGGGCGTGATTGCGCTGCAAACCGAACTGGACCGCGCCGATACACTGGTCGGTCACGATGAAGTACCCGCCGATGTCGTGACGATGAATTCCCGCGTGCACTGCCGCGAAGAAGGCAGTGGCAAGGATTACCACCTGACGCTGGTCTATCCGAAGGATGCCAACGCTGATGAAGGCAAGATCTCGATCCTGGCCCCGGTCGGTAGCGCGTTGCTGGGCCTGAAAGTCGGTCAACACATCGACTGGCCGGCTCCGGGTGGCAAAACCCTGAAACTGACCTTGCTTGAAGTCGAATCGCAACCGGCCAACGGTGGTGATTTTCGCGAGTAACCCGCCTCAGACCTGTTCGAGCGCCTCGTTCAGGGCGCGCTCCAGGTCGGCCTTGTAGCGCAGATACAGATTGCTTGAACTTTGCCCGTCACCGAGCAGGCCCGAAAGGTCCAGGTCGGTGATGTAGCAGCGATAGCGTTCGGTTTCACGGCGCTGATCGACGATCTCCCGGGCGACCACGCTGAACAGCTGGTCGCCATGTTCCAGCTCACTGAATTCCCGTTGATTGCAATACAGGGTGACTTGCACTTCCCCCGGTGCGGCTTTGCCGACGATTGCCTGCACGTCGTAGAACGGTTTGTTGACTGGCGTCTGCGGCGCCGGCCGGGCTTCGACCCGTCGCGCCCGTCCCGGACCTGAAGGCAATAACTGGTAATACAAAGTCTGAAGACTGGCCGAAGGCGCGGCGTCCATCGGCAGCAACGCATCGCGTCGATACTGGATCGATTGCAGGAAGCGCTGCAGAGGTACCAGCAGACTTTGTTCATCGTGATACGGCAAATGTTGCTGCCACAGCGCGTTGAATTCATCCAGCACGTACAACTCGGCCTGCTGCTCGGTGATCCGGTAGAACACCTGAATGCTTTCCGGCTGGCCCATCGGCAGGATCAGCGCAAGGTCGTGATCCTCAAGCGCCATCGGGTCCAGGTGTAGCGGACTGTAGCGGGGTTGTTCTTCGCCGAGATAATCGAGCAGTGCCGGTAATGTCGCGAGGGCGACATGGTTGACCTGGCCCGGCACCAGTTCCAGCACGTGATAGTGCTGTTGCACTTGAATCAGGTAGCGGTGATTCAGTTCGCTGAGCAGCAGGTTTTGCGCGGTATCGACGATTTCCTCCACGCGGCGGGCAATGAACTGCGCACGGTTATGGCAGAAGCAGCGCACCTTCAGCGACGGTTGCAACGGCCCGCGCGGCAAGTTGTTGAGGTAGTCGCGCAGGCAGTCGAGCAGGGCGTGGGGGCCGTCGAAGCGATTGACCAGCACTTCGTTCCAGCTATTGAGCGTGACCTGATCGAGGGTCAGCACGAGGTTTTCGCGGACCCCGGCGTAACTCAACGAGTCGGTGCGCTCGGTAGTCATCAGGATGTTCAGGTCGCGGTGATGCTTGAGCGGATCGACGCCGACGTTAACCAGTATCAGCACTTCGCTCGGTACGGCTGCGCGCAACAGCGGCTCTTCGTCCACGGTGGGCAGGGGCAGGGCGATGCACTGTTGCAGGCTGCCGAGCAAATTGAACAGTTCGAACTCGCTCAGGTCGCTGGTGCCGGGATGCAGGGCCAAACGGGTGCTGCTGTCGATCACGCCGTTGCGATGGCACCAGGTCAGCAGTTCGAGCAATTCGCGGCTGCGCTTGATCGGCGCAAAGTGTTCCCACTCCAGCGCCGTGAGGCTGCCGTTGTACAAGCCCCACTGGGTTTGCCCGGGTTCCTTTTTGTTGCGCGATTGCACAAGGGTCAGGGTGTCTTCAGCCAGATCCGGGGCGATCCCGGGGTTGATGAACTCGACCTTGTCGGCCTTGCGTTCGAACGCGGCATAAAGCCTGCGACCGAGCACGTTGAGATCACGCTTGTTGATCAGGCTGACGGTTTGTTCGGTACGGGCGAACTGGGTCAGAAAGCGATAGCTGTAATTGAGCTCGTTGACCAGTGCACGGCGTTCGGCGCTGACCTGACGGACTTTCCACTGGCTGCGGCTATCGAGCAGCGCCAGTTGCCGCTGATCCCAATGCCATTCGTTGGCCAGACGCTCCAACAACGCGCGTTGCCAGCCCTGGCTGCGGCTGTTGCCGGTGAGCTTGCGATTGACCTTCAGATACAGCGCACGGCGCACCAGCTCCAGCCGTTCCGGCTCGTTGCGGGCGATGAGGTATTCCTCGATACGTCGGTACACGACCATATAGGGGTCGAGTTCATCGAGATCCAGCTGATTGGCGAACACGGCTTTTTTGAAGCGCAGGCTCAGGCACTGCACCTTCGGATGTTCGCTGGCGTAAACCTCGGTCAGCAGCAGTTTGAGCACCGACTTGTACGGCGACTCGATACCCTTGAACAGCTGCCACAACCCGGCACCAATGAATTCCCCCGGCGGAATCGTCGCCAAGTGCCCGAGGTCGAGGGTTTCGTCGGCGCGGATAAAGCGTTTCGACAGCAGGGTGTGGGTGTAAATGTCGTAGGCGGTTTCTTCGTAAACCGGCACCAGCCACCAGATCGGTGTGCGCCCGGCCAGCCAGATCGCGGTGCGGTAGAACTCGTCCAGCAGCAGATAGTGTTGGGTGGTGCCGCAGTTTTCCGAGCTGAGCTGGCTGTCGCGTTCGCCTTTGACGAAGCGTACCGCGTCGATCAGAAAGAAGTGCGCCTCGGCACCCTGACTCGCGGCCCAGACTTCGAGTAACTGGCATTTTTTGCTCAGCTCGGCGAGTTCGCTTTCGCTCAGATCCGGCGCGTGGCAGACCCACACGTCCATGTCGCTCTGATCGGCCTGGGCCAGTGTGCCGAGGCTGCCCATCAGGAACAGCCCATGAATCGGTCGCGGCGGGTTGCTGCCATGGCGTGGCTTGTAGGAAAAGGAGCGGGTCAGGCGCTGGGCTTCAGCGAGCGCGTTGGCGTCTGGCTCATAATTCGACAGACCGGCCGGCGTGCTGCCCGAGACATAGCCTGGTAGCAGCGGATGGTTGACGTGGAAGAACAGCGGCAGGAGCGTAAGCACGCTTTGTTGGCGTGTCGACAAACCCTCCATCGCGCGGCCCAGACGACCCTCATTGAGTTTGAGAAAGCGTGCGCGTAGCTGGCTGAGGACCTTGCGGTCGATTCCCTCGTCCAGATCGGGGCGGATTTCGTGGGTGCGCGTCATGTAAGCTCAAACCGGCTCGCAGGCTCGGACGTAGAGGGGCTAGGTGTGGCAGGCAGTTTAGCCTTTGCGCGGCGGGAGTTTTAAGCTGAATTTGTTTTTTGACGTCAGATTTATATCGCGGACAACCGGGCAGGCCCGCGGAAATCCCGTGGCAGGAGTTCCCGTGGGCAAAGTCAGGGGGAATCAGGCGGTTTCTTTTGCTTCCAGGATCGTCAGCACGGTTTGCACATTTTGTGCAGCATCACGACCGAGGCTGGTCAGATAACCGCCATCAGGCTGGTCAGTCAGTTCTTTTTCAAAGAGGCGTTGGGCAGCAGCAATGTGCTTTGGGGCAGCGGTCTGATGAATTTTCAAACCTTCCTGGGAACTGTCCAGGTTGAAGAGTGCGAGGACTTCCAGTTCGGCAACCAACTCAGGGGTAAGCGACATAAGGACTCCAGACTTTCTAGGAATTGGACGACAGCGCCCCTAAGGTGAACCCGCTTTTGCGGCATGTCCAGTGCTCAGATCAGGGATTTTGTCTTGAGGCGGGTTCCAGTGTAGTCGGGGTCAGTGAGATGGCTGGCCGGATACGTAACAAACCTTGTGGGAGCGAGCCTGCTCGCGAATACGGTGTGTCATTGAGCGTGTTTTTGCTGATGCACCGCATTCGCGAGCAGGCTCGCTCCCACAGGGGATTGTGTTGTTACTGCTTTTCCGGTGGCAGCTCTGGCAGTGCGCGCAACGCCGCTTCGTACCATTCGGTGTTGAATGGGCGGTCTTCATCAAGCATCGCGTCAATCTCGTAGGCCAGTACGTGAGCCATCAGATTGAGGATCTCTTCGCGCTCGACACCGACCAGGGTCAGCTTGTTGAGCGTCGCTTTCGCCGCTGGCGGGTTGTCGCTTTCGATCTGGTTTTCGATCGCTTCGATCAGCGTGCTCTCGGTGAACTCTTCTTCGTCGTTGTCGATGTCTGTCGGCTCGCTCATGGCAGGCTCCTCAAGGAAAGGCGCCAGTTTACCCGCATTCAGTGCGGTGATGCTGCTGGCAGGAATCGCCCGGGCGATCTATAAACAGACACCGCCCACCCCGCACGGCCTGGAGGCTCTGTGATGTTCAAACTCTACGGATTTTCGGTCAGCAACTACTACAACATGGTCAAACTGGCGCTGCTGGAAAAGGGTCTGCCGTTTGAGGAAGTGACGTTCTACCCGACCCCGACGCCGGAGTCCTTGAAGATCAGTCCTCGCGGCAAGGTGCCGGTGTTGGGGGTCGAAGCTGGCTACATCAACGAAACGATGGTGATGCTCGAATACATCGAAAGTGTAGGCAAAGGCGTGCCGCTGCTGCCGACCGAACCGTTTGCGCGTGCGCAGGTGCTGGCGGTGGCCAAGGAAATCGAGCTGTACATCGAACTGCCGGGCCGCGCCTGTTATGGCGAAGCTTTCTTCGGCGCAACGCTGCCGGAGGCGATCAAGGAAAAGACCAAAACCGAACTGCTGCTGGGTTTTGCCGCACTGGGACGCCACGGCAAATTCGCCCCTTACGTGGCGGGTGACAGTCTGAGCATTGCTGATTTGTACTTCCTCTACAGCGTGCCATTGGCGTGCGCGGTCGGGAAGAAGTTGTTCGATGTGGATTTGTTGGCAGAGATGCCAAAGGCGAAGGCGCTGCTGGAGCGGCTTGAGCAGAATCCGCATGTGCAGAAAATTGCAGCGGATAAAGAGGCGGCGATGCCAGCGTTTTTGGCGATGATCGCTGCGAAGAAGTGATTTTTATAGTGTTCTGAGTGTCGCATTCGCGAGCAGGCTCGCTCCCACAGTGAATCGGCGGTGAACACAAATCTTGTGAACACCCTTAATCCCTGTGGGAGCGAGCCTGCTCGCGAATCTTTTAGCGGGCGGCGACGAGTGCCTGACCGCGCACCACCGCAGCCTTGACCTGCGCCGGCGCAGTGCCGCCGATATGGTCACGGGCATTCACCGAGCCTTCCAGAGTCAGCACGGCGAACACATCCTGTTCGATCTGATCGCTGAACTGACGCAGTTCTTCCAGGCTCATCTCGGCCAGATCCTTGCCCGTGTCCACGCCGTACTTCACCGCGTGGCCAACGATTTCGTGGCAGTCACGGAACGGCAGACCGCGACGTACCAGGTAGTCCGCCAGGTCGGTCGCGGTAGAGAAACCGCGCAGTGCCGCTTCGCGCATGATCGCGTGTTTCGGTTTGATCGCCGGGATCATGTCGGCAAACGCACGCAGCGAGTCGCGCAGGGTGTCGGCGGCGTCGAACAGCGGCTCCTTGTCTTCCTGATTGTCCTTGTTGTAGGCCAAGGGCTGGCCTTTCATCAGGGTCAGCAGGCCCATCAGCGCGCCGAACACGCGACCGGTTTTGCCACGAACCAGCTCTGGCACGTCAGGGTTTTTCTTTTGCGGCATGATCGAGCTGCCGGTGCAGAAGCGATCCGGCAGATCGATGAACTGGAACTGCGCGCTGGTCCACAGCACCAGCTCTTCGGAGAAACGCGACAGGTGCATCATCGCGATGCTCGCGGCCGAGCAGAATTCGATAGCGAAATCGCGATCGGACACGTTGTCCAGCGAGTTGCCGCCCACGGCATCGAAGCCCAGCAGTTGCGCGGTGTACTCGCGGTCGATCGGGTAGGTGGTGCCGGCCAGCGCCGCGCTACCCAGCGGCATGCGGTTGGTGCGTTTGCGGCAGTCGACCAGACGCTCGTAGTCACGGCTGAGCATTTCGAACCAGGCCAGCATGTGGTGTCCGAAAGTCACCGGTTGTGCGGTCTGCAGGTGAGTGAAGCCCGGCATGATGCTGGCGGCTTCGCGCTCGGCCTGCTCCAGCAGGCCTTTTTGCAGGCGGGTGATTTCGGCCAGGATCAGGTCGATTTCATCACGCAGCCACAGGCGGATGTCGGTGGCAACCTGGTCGTTACGGCTGCGGCCGGTGTGGAGTTTCTTGCCAGTGACGCCGATGCGGTCGGTCAGACGTGCTTCGATGTTCATGTGCACGTCTTCGAGGTCGATGCGCCAGTCGAACTGGCCGGCCTCGATTTCGCCCTGGATGGTCTTCAGGCCATCGATGATGCTGTCGCGCTCGGCATCCGTCAGCACGCCGACCTTCGCCAGCATGGTGGCGAGATCGGAAGAGCGTCGTTGAGGGACAGAGTGTACAAGG
>NZ_JBIUWQ010000006.1:52495-86743 GCF_044743525.1 Pseudomonas sp. NPDC087598
TCGAAAGTGACGGAGGCGGTGACGCGGGCGACGACGGCGTCGACGGGGTCACTGAAGCGGCCGCCCCAGGACTGATTGGTCTTGTCAGTGCTCATGAATTCGCTCGTATCGGCTTGAAGAAAAAAGGCGTGAAACGCTGGCGCGGATAATAACAGGGTTGCCAATCCTGTCGCTGACACCGGTCGATACGTTTTTTTCTCAACGTGTCATGCATAGTCGGCGCGTTACTTCGATGATTTGCGTAAGGATATTTTTCGATTGAGCAATATCGGCCCGACGAGCGTCTACAGTTGGACATAAGGGTCGGTGCAAACCGGATCGCGCAAAGGTCTGGCTGCCGACTATAAGAAAGAAGAGGGGGTGGGTGTATTGTCCTTGGGCAAACCCCGCGCAAAGCGCAGGAAACAGCGGGCTTCGAGCAGTACGACCCGGATACTGGCAAATATTGCTGGCCGACGTACGGCACTTTTTGGCGCTCGGGCTAGTCTTAGCGTGGATCGCGGTGACGGACGTCACTTCACCTGTCTACGCTATCCTTGTGCGAGACTCACGCAGGAATCCAGCGCAATATGAATGTCCTGATCGTTGATGACGAACCACTGGCTCGCGAGCGCCTCAGCCGAATGGTGAGCGAGCTCGAGGGTTACACAGTCCTGGAGCCCAGCGCCACGAATGGCGAAGAGGCGTTGGCGCTGATCGACAGCCACAAGCCGGATATCGTGTTACTCGATATCCGCATGCCTGGCCTGGATGGCCTGCAAGTCGCTGCCCGTCTGTGCGAGCGTGAAACGCCGCCTGCCGTGGTGTTTTGCACCAGTCCCGATGAATTTGCCGTGGAAGCCCTGCAGGCCAGCGCCGTGGGCTATGTGGTGAAACCCGTGCGAACCGAACATCTGCATGACGCCCTGAAACGGGCTGAACGTCCCAATCGGGCGCAACTCTCGGCCCTGACCCGTCCTGCTGCCGAAAGCGGCAATGGCCCGCGCAGTCACATCAGTGCGCGTACCCGCAAAGGCATCGAACTGATTCCTCTGGATCAGGTGGTCTATTTCATTGCCGACCACAAGTACGTGACCTTGCGCCATGAAGCCGGCGAAGTGCTGCTGGACGAACCGCTCAAGGCCCTCGAAGACGAATTCGGTGAACGTTTTGTGCGCATCCATCGCAACGCGCTGGTCGCCCGCGACCGCATCGAACGCCTGCAACGTACGCCGCTGGGGCATTTCCAGCTGTTCCTCAAAGGCCTCAATGGTGATGCGCTGATCGTCAGTCGTCGGCATGTGGCGGGTGTGCGCAAGATGATGCAGGGCTTGTAACCCGGTCTTTCCGGGCGGTTCTCCAGTCTTTTCACCAGGCATCGCAGGCCAGGGAGGCCACGCCGTTTCTGATTCAAGTCAAAGTGGATTTGGCTGAGCTGTTATTATCCGCCGTATCTATTCAGTACGGATTGATCCATGTCCTCTCGCGAAATCCGCATCGCCACCCGTAAAAGTGCGCTGGCCCTCTGGCAGGCCGAATACGTCAAAGCCCGTCTGGAAGCGGCCCATCCGGGCTTGCTGGTGACGCTGGTGCCCATGGTCAGTCGCGGCGACAAGCTGCTCGATTCGCCGCTGTCGAAGATTGGCGGCAAGGGCCTGTTCGTCAAGGAACTGGAAACCGCGCTGCTGGAAAATGAAGCAGACATTGCCGTTCATTCGATGAAAGACGTACCGATGGACTTCCCTCAAGGCCTCGGTCTGTTCTGCATCTGCGAGCGCGAAGACCCGCGTGATGCCTTCGTTTCCAATACCTATGCAAGTCTTGAGGCGTTGCCGGCCGGCAGCATCGTTGGCACCTCAAGCCTGCGTCGTCAGGCACAGTTGCTGACGCGCCGCCCGGATCTCGAGATCCGTTTCCTGCGCGGCAACGTCAACACCCGTCTGGCCAAGCTCGATGCCGGCGAGTACGACGCGATCATCCTCGCGGCGGCCGGTCTGATCCGTCTCGGTTTCGAGGATCGCATCACTTCGGCCATCAGCGTCGATGACAGTCTGCCGGCCGGTGGCCAAGGTGCGGTCGGCATCGAATGCCGCAGTGCCGACACCGAAATTCATGCCTTGCTCGCGCCGCTGCATCACGCGGACACATCTTCACGCGTGACCGCCGAGCGTGCACTCAACAAGCATTTGAATGGCGGCTGCCAAGTGCCGATCGCCTGCTACGCGGTGCTTGAAGGCGAGCAACTGTGGCTGCGCGGTCTGGTCGGTGAGCCGAGTGGCGGTCGACTGATCAGCGCTGAAGCCCGCGCACCACGCGCTGATGCCGAAGCGCTGGGTGTGAAGGTTGCCGAAGACTTGCTCGGCCAGGGCGCCGAAGAAATTCTCAAGGCAGTCTACGGCGAGGCAGGTCACGAGTGATCGGTTGGCGCCTGCTGCTGACGCGCCCGGCCGATGACTGTGCGGCGCTCGCCGAGACGTTGGCCGGGCAGGGGATTTTCAGCAGTTGCCTGCCGCTTCTGGAAATCGCGCCGCTGCCGGTCTCTGACAAAATATGTCAGGCGATTGCGCAGTTGCCGACTTGCAGCGCGGTGATTGTGGTCAGCAAGCCGGCGGCGCGGATTGCGCTGGATCTGCTGGATGCCCACGGTCTGCAATCACTGGCCATGCCGTGGTTCAGCGTGGGCGCGGCGACGGCGCAGATTCTTCGCGATCATGGTCTTGATGCGCACTTCCCCGACGGCGGTGATGACAGTGAGGCTTTGCTGCAATTGCCGCGTCTGCGCGAGGCTGTCACACAACCCGGCTCGCAGGTGTTGATCCTGCGTGGGGAGGGCGGCCGCGAGTTGCTTGCCGAGCGCCTGCGCGAGCTTGGTGCTAGTGTCGAGTATCTGGAATTGTATCGACGAGACTTGCCAGCCTATGCGCCGCAAGCACTGCCGCGACGGATCGAAGCGGAACGCTTGAACGGGCTGGTGGTCAGCAGTGGACAGGGTTTCGAGCACTTGCGTCAGATGGCCAGCGATACGTGGCCGACGATTGCGCGGTTGCCGTTGTTTGTTCCAAGCCCAAGGGTCGCCGAGCTGGCACATGCCGCCGGGGCTCAAACAGTTGTGGATTGCCGCGGCGCGAGTGCCGCGGCTTTGCTGACGGCGTTACGGGAGCATCCCGTGCCCGTTCTCTAATGCAAAGGATGGATACGTGAGCGAAACAGCCTTGCCTAAAGATGACGTCCAACCGGTGATTGACGCACCGGTTGAAACTCCACTGCCGGCCAAAGAGCCGCGCCGAGGCAATGGCCTGGCCATCGTCGCCCTGTTGCTCGGTGCTGCCGGTGTCGCGATCGGTGGCTGGGGAGTCTGGCAGGTGCGTCACCTGCAGACCAACACCCAACAGCAGTCGGGTCAGGTGCAGGCGTTGAACGATCAGGCGCAGAGCCTGAAACTCAACGAGCAGCGTCTGACCGAGCGCCTCGCGCAGTTACCGGGGGCCGACGAACTCGCTGATCGCCAGCGTCTGGTGACGCAGCTTCAGGGCGATCAACAGCGCCTCAACCAACGCCTGGAAACCGTACTCGGCGCCAGCCGCAAGGACTGGCGTCTGGCCGAAGCCGAACACTTGCTGCGTCTGGCCAGCCTGCGCCTTTCGGCCTTGCAGGACATCAGCAGCGCCCAAGCCCTGGTCCAGGGCGCCGACGAAATCCTTCGTGAACAGAACGATCCCGGCTCCTTCGCCGCCCGTGAGCAAGTGGCGAAAACCCTGGTCGCGCTGCGCAGCACCGAGCAGCCGGATCGCACTGGATTGTTCCTGCGACTGGGCGCTCTGCGCGATCAGGTCATCGATCTCACCGAACTGGCACCGGAATACAAGGACCGCGGCGAGTCGCTGCTCGGCCTGACTGCCGATGGTGACGGCGCCAGTCGTTGGGCGCAGTGGTGGGATCAGGTCTCGCGCTACATTCGGATCGATTTCAACGCTGACAAGAATGTGAAACCTTTGCTGGCCGGGCAAAGCCTGAGCCAAGTGCGTCTGGCCCTGAGCCTGGCGCTGGAGCAGGCGCAGTGGGCGGCTCTCAATGGTCAGGCAGCGGTTTATACCCAAGCGCTGGCCGAGGCGCGTGACGTGCTCAAAGGCAACTTCAATCCGGACAATCCGCAAAGCAAAGTCATGCTTGAACAGGTCGGCGAGCTGAGCAAGGAGCCGGTCACGGTCAACACACCGGATCTGACCGGCACACTCAGTGCCGTACAAGCCTATCTGGAACGGCGTAACGTCAACGCCGAAGAGTCGGTGAAACCCTTCGCCAAACCTGCTGCCAACCCTGCGCAGGAGGCCACGCCATGAAACGCCTCTATGTGATCGTGTTTCTGGTGATCGCGGCGACGGCGGCGCTGGGCCTGGCGATTGCCGAGCATTCCGGTTACGTGCTGGTCGCCTACAAGACCTTCCGTTATGAGTCGAGCCTGTGGGCGACATTGGCGCTGATCGCGGTGTTGTGGTTGCTGATCTGGGGCATCAAGGCTCTGGTCGAGCTGGTCATGGCTTCCACTGGCGTAGTCAATCCATGGTCGCGGCGCAACCGTAGCCGTCGCGTGCAAGTGGCGATCGAGCACGGTCAACTGGATCTGGCCGAAGGTCGCTGGGCCAGCGCCCAGCGTCACTTGTATCGGGCCGCTGAAGCGGAACGCCAACCGTTGCTGTATTACCTCGGCGCTGCTCGCGCGGCGAACGAGCAAGGCAATTACGAGGAATCCGATCATCTGCTGGAGCGTGCGCTGGAGCGTCAGCCACAGGCGGAGCTGGCGATTGCCTTGAGCCACGCGCAGTTGCAGACCGACCGGGGCGATACCGACGGCGCACTGGTGACCTTGCAGGCCATGCATGAGCGCCATCCGCACAATGTGCAGACGCTGCGCCAGTTGCAGCGTCTGTATCAGCAGCGCGGTGATTGGTCGGCGGTGATTCGTCTGTTGCCGGAGCTACGCAAAGACAAGGTCCTGCCGGCCGCTGAACTGGCAGAGCTTGAACGTCGCGCCTGGGGTGAAAACCTGTCGCTGGCAGCGCAGCGCGAGGAGGATGGCTCGGTGGGCGCGCAGTCGCTGGATCGGGCCTGGCAACAACTCACGTCAGCGCAACGCCAGGAACCGCCGCTGGTGCTGGCCTATGCCGAGCAACTGCGTCAGTTGGGCGCTCAGGTGCAGGCGGAAGAAGTGTTGCGCACGGCGCTCAAGCGCAAATACGACAGCCATCTGGCGCGTCTTTATGGTTTGGTGCGCGGCAGTGATCCGGCGCGTCAATTGCAGACCGCCGAAGGCTGGCTCAAGGATCATCCGAATGATCCGAGCCTGCTGCTGACCCTGGGGCGTCTGTGTCTGCAAACCAGCCTGTGGGGCAAGGCACGGGATTATCTGGAAAGCAGTCTGCGCGTGCAGCGTAATCCGGAGGCCTGTGCAGAGCTGGCACGTCTGCTCGCGCAACTGGGTGATACCGAGCGCAGCAATCAGTTGTTCCAGGAAGGCCTCGGCTTGCTGGATGAGCGCTTGCTGGCTGCACCGTTGCCGGTCCCGGCTCGCGTCTGAAATCACGAGGGAGGTTGCTCCCTCGGTCACCCTTGGCGCACGAAAATTAACCTTCCGTGGGTGTCTAGGGAAAAGTCCTACAGCGTGCCACACCTTTTCCTCTTGAACCTGTCGGGTTTTCCCTACACCTCTGGTGAACTGTCGGCAGGGCCTTGCCTTGAAAGGCTGACACGCTTTCCTCTACCGTAACCGCCTGTCTCTAAAGTTACGGAAAAGCCATGTCGTTGGCCTGCTCACGCTCCTTGTTCTTCATGGTTTTCACTGCGGGTGCCTTTGCTCTGGGAGCTTCCTATTATCTTGAATACGCGGTCGGCCTGACGCCGTGCAGTCTGTGCCTGGTGCAGCGGCTGTTCCTGACGCTGCTGTGCGCCTCCTGTGGTCTGGCGGCGGTGCACGGTCCCAAGCGTGGCGGCTTGTGGCTTTACTGGCTGCTCGCGCTGGGCGCGAGTCTGGGTGGCACCACCGCAGCCTGGCGGCAAGTGTTGATCCAGAGTGATCCGGTGTTGCAATTGATCAAATGCCCCCCGGATCCGCAGACGCTGTTCAGCGGCTTGCCCTGGATCTGTGCGTTGCAAAAGATGTTTGAAGGTGGTGCCGATTGCGCCGAAATCTCCTGGACGCTGTTCGATCTGAGCATTCCGGAATGGAGCTTGTTGTTCTTTGTCGCCGTGTCGATTCTTGCCGTATATCAATTGTTGCGGCTGCTCTGGAGCGCGTTGCAGCGACCGCTCAGCGGCGAAGCGTCGCACCGGACGCCGCTGCGGGATTAAACACTTGTATGAACTTTATCTCCTGCGTACCTTGAAGCCATAGGCGTGCGGGCATAATCTGGCCCGCACGTGTCATTGGATTTATGTTGCTCGATGACGCTCTGCCCGATTGCCCCCAAGCCAAAAAGAGGGCGCGGGTGTAGAGCAGCATGACCCACAAGGGAAGAGAGATCGCCATGCTCGAAAGTTGTCAGAATGCTCAGGAACGTTGGGGTGGAGTTCATCTGCTGATCGACCGCTGGTTGCAAGAGCGTGAAGAGCTGATCGGCGCCTACGACAAACTCGGTGCGCAGCCTGAGTCGCTGGCCGAGAGCCGCAAGCCCTTGCAGGAATTCTGCGGCGTGCTGGTCGATTACGTCTCGGCCGGGCACTTCGAAATCTACGAACAGCTGACTGGCGAAGCCAAAGCGTTCAACGACAAGCGCGGTCTGGAACTCGCCGAGACGATCTATCCACGTATCGACGTCATCACTGAAAAGCTCCTCGCCTTCAACGATCTTTGCGATGAAGGCAAGTGCGTTGCCGAGAAATTCAAGGAGCTCGGTGGCCTGTTGCATGAACGCTTCGAGCTGGAAGATTGCCTGATTGAAGTGCTGCACACGGCACACAAGGAAGAAGATTCGGTTCAGGCCTGATCAACGCCTTGCAAACGAAAAACGGTGCGCCCCAAGCGCACCGTTTTTTTATGCCTGATCAGCTCGTCGCGCCGCGTAATTCGACTTCGAAAACCAGCGGTGTGAATGGCGCAATCAAGTCCCCGGCACCGTCGGCGCCATAAGCCTGGTCCGAAGGAATCACCAGTCGCCATTTCGCGCCCACCGGCATGTTCTGCAATGCAGTGCGCCAGCCGGCAATCACGCTGTCGAGATTGAACCACTGCGGCTGAGTGTTCTGATCGAACACCGTGCCGTCGGGCAGCCGACCGATGTACAGCACCTGCACTTTTCCATCAGGCCCGGCTTTGGCGCCAGTGCCCGGCATCAGTTCGGTCAGCAGGATGCCGTCGGCCAGTTCCTTCACGCCCGGTTTGGCTTTTTCAGCCGTCAGAAAACGCTGCTCGTTTTCCATCGCGGCGTCGCTCGAAGGCTGCGTGGAGTGCTCGGCATTTTGCGCTTCATGATCGGCCAGAATCTGCTCGATACGTGCTTCGCTCAGCGCCAGTGGCTTGCCTTGATAGGCCTGTTGCAAACCATCAACCAGTGCCTGGATCTGCAATTGCGGAACCTCCTGGCGCAGCCGTTCACCCAGACTTGCACCGAGGCTGTAAGCCAGATCATGAGCATCGTTCGCGGTGGTTTTTTCGTCAGCGTGGGCGGCCGAAAAGATCATGCAGAGGGATAAAAAAAGGTAGCGCGACATGGGCACTCTCCGTCCTGAGATGCGGGGGATTATGCCAGCGCGAACGTCTGCAACGGTGAACTGCTTTTGAGTTCGTGCAGAACATTTTCACTTCGGTGCAACGCAACGGAATTGATACTGTCAAGATGACCTAGCGGCGGTAGCAGCAGAGGTCTAGTATGAGCCGCACTCACGTCAGCCAGGAGGTAAACCATGTCGGCCACCAAGAAGCCTGTAAATACTCCGTTGCACTTACTCCAACAACTCTCGGGCAGCTTGCTCGAGCATCTGGAAAACGCTTGCTCCCAAGCCTTGGCTGATGCTGAAAAACTGCTCGCCAAACTGGAAAAGCAACGCGGCAAGGCGCAAGAAAAACTGCACAAATCCCGCACCAAATTGCAGGACGCAGCTGCCGCCGGTAAAGCCAAGGCGCAGACCAAGGCCAAAGGCGCAGTGAAAGAACTGGAAGACCTGCTCGATGCGTTGAAGGATCGTCAATCCGATACTCGCAGCTACATTCTGCAACTCAAGCGTGATGCCCAGGAAAGCCTGAAACTGGCCCAGGGTGTTGGTCGCGTTCAAGAAGCCGTGGGCAAAGTATTGTCCACCCGCGCAGCCAAACCGGCAGCGGCACCGGCAAAAAAAGCAGCGGCAAAACCTGCTGCTGCCAAAGCTCCGGCGAAAACCGCAGCGGCAAAACCGGCGGCTAAAACTGCAGCCAAACCTGCGGCCAAGGCACCGGTAAAAGCGGCGGCCAAACCGGCTGCTAAAACCGCTGCAAAACCTGCAGCGAAAAAACCGGCTGCTGCGAGCGCTGCAAAACCGGCGGTTAGAACTGCCGCTGCGAAACCAGCTGCCGCCAAGCCAGCTGCCAAAGCTGCTGCCAAACCGGCTGCAAAACCAGCCGCAACCAAAGCAGCTCCAGCGAAAACCGCAGCCGCCAAACCGGCCGCTAAAACTGCAGCCAAAGCTGTTGCGAAACCGGCAGCAAAACCTGCTGCAAAAACCGCAGCTGCCAAACCAGCTGCCAAGACTGCCGCTAAACCGGCTGCTGCCAAAGCTGCGGCAAAACCAGCCGCCAAACCTGCTGCAAAACCAGCAGTGAAAGCCGTCGCCAAACCGGCAGCCAAGCCAGCCGCTACCGCTAAACCAGCGACTGCTGCTGCCAAGCCTGCTGCGGCAAAACCAGCCGCCAAGCCAGCTGCAAAACCTGCCGTGAAAAAGCCAGCCGCTGCCAAACCAGCTGCCGCCAAACCGGCAACCGCACCAGTGGCCAAGCCTGCTGCACCGACAGCTGCACCAGCACCTGCCGCCACTGCCTCGACCCCTTCGACTGCGCCAACGCCAGCCGCTGTGTCGAGTGTCACCAGCAACCCGACCAGCGCTTCCTAAGTGCCGGTTGCCGCGACGCGCAGCACTTGCAGCGCGTCGCGGTTCGGGCTGGCCGCCGTGCCGGCCAATCCTTCCAGCCAGGTGTTTGAACCTGCGTCGTTTCGCGCCCACTCCTGCGCCACACCCTCAAGCCGTGACAGTAATGCTCGCTCCGCCTCAAGTTCGAGTGATTTGAGCTGCTCGCGCATGCCCTTCAACACCGCATCGGTAACCGCCCGTGCTTTCCATTGCATGCGCAGTGCTCGCAGCGGCTGCACCACCTCGACATCCCAAGGTTCGGTCAGCGCCTGAAGCAGTCGTACGCGTTGTTCATCGCACGTCACCCCGCGTTGCTCCAGCCACAATCCACACAACAGCAGACACACATTGGCACCCGCAGTCTGCAATTGCAGGCAGGCGTCTTCCACACCCGGGCGGGCGTAGATGGCAAGGGAAAAGCTCCACAGGTCAGAGGACATCGTGCTACTCGCGCCAGTTGTGAGCGAAGCTGGTAGACTCCGCCGCCATTATGATCCGACTTCAGAACCTGACTTTACAGCGTGGCCCGCAACGTCTGCTAGAAGACGCCGAGCTGACCCTGCACGCCGGCCACAAAGCCGGCCTCATCGGTGCCAACGGCGCCGGCAAATCCAGCCTGTTCGCCTTGATTCGGGGTGAGCTGCACCCGGACTCGGGTGATTGCTACTTGCCGGCCGACTGGCGCATCGCCCACATGCGTCAGGAGATCGAGACGCTCGAGCGTCTTGCCGTCGACTATGTGCTCGATGGCGACCTGCGTCTACGCGAGGTGCAACGTGACCTCGCGGCCGCCGAAGCGGCGCATGACGGTGCCGCTCAGGCCCGTCTGCATGCCGAACTCGACAGCGCCGATGGCTACACCGCTGATGCGCGAGCGCGCAAGCTGCTTGCCGGTCTCGGGTTCACCAACGAACAGATGGATCGCCAGGTCGGGGATTTCTCCGGTGGCTGGCGGATGCGTCTGAATCTGGCGCAGGCCTTGATGTGCCCGTCAGATTTACTGCTGCTCGACGAACCAACCAACCACTTGGACCTCGACGCAATCATCTGGCTCGAAGAGTGGCTGAAAAGCTACCCGGGCACCTTGCTGCTGATTTCCCACGACCGTGATTTCCTCGACGAAGTCGTTGACCACGTCGCCCATGTCGATCAGCGCAAAATTACCTTGTATCGCGGCGGCTACACCGCGTTCGAACGCGCCCGTGCCGAGCGTCTGGCCCAGCAGCAACAGGCCTACGAGAAGCAGCAGGCGCAACGTGCGCACATGGAAAGCTACATCGCCCGCTTCAAGGCCCAGGCCACCAAGGCCCGTCAGGCGCAGAGCCGGATCAAGGCACTTGAGCGGATGGAAGAGCTGTCGGCTGCCCATGTCGATTCGCCGTTCGATTTCGTCTTCCGCGAATCGACCAAGATTTCCAGCCCGTTGATCGACCTGTCCGATGCGCGTCTGGGTTACGGCGATAAAACCATCCTCGAGAAGGTCAAGCTGCAACTGACCCCGGGTGCGCGGATCGGCCTGCTCGGCCCGAACGGCGCGGGTAAATCGACGCTGATCAAGAACCTCGCCGGCGAGCTGTCACCGCTGGGCGGGCGTATGACCCGGGGCGAGAACACCGTGGTCGGCTACTTTGCTCAGCATCAGCTCGACTCGCTGGATTCCAAGGCCAGCCCTTTGCTGCATATGCAGCGTCTGGCACCCACCGAGCGTGAGCAGACCTTGCGCGACTTCCTGGGTGGTTTCGACTTCCGTGGTGCGCGGATCGATGAGCCGGTGCTGAATTTCTCCGGTGGCGAAAAGGCCCGTCTGGCTCTGGCGCTGATCGCCTGGGAGCGGCCTAACCTGCTGCTGCTCGACGAACCGACCAACCACCTCGATCTGGAAATGCGCCTGGCGCTGACCATGGCGCTGCAGGAATTCAGCGGCGCGGTATTGGTGGTCTCTCACGATCGACACTTGCTCAAGAGCACCACTGATAACTTCTACCTGGTCGCTGACGGCAAGGTCGAAGAGTTCGATGGCGACCTCGAAGACTATGCGCGCTGGCTGGTCGAATACCGTCAGCGCAACGCGCCGGTCAGCAACACCCCGGTCAACCCGGACAAGACCGACAAGAAGGCTCAACGTCAGGCCGCTGCTGCCTTGCGTCAGCAACTGGCACCGCACAAGCGCGAAGCCGACAAGCTTGAAGCCGAATTGGGCAAGCTCCACGAAAAACTCGCCAAGGTCGATGCCAGCCTCGGTGACAGCGACATCTACGAGCCGGCGCGCAAGAACGAATTGCGTGATCTGCTGGCCGAGCAGGCCAAGCTGAAAGTGCGCGAAGGCGAGCTGGAAGAGGCGTGGATGCAGGCCCTGGAAACGCTGGAAAGCATGCAGGCGGAGCTGGAGGCGCTGTCCTGATGGATGCGTTCAAGCTGCCGCTGCCGGCCGTGTGGGTCGAGCCGATCTGGCTCGGCGTGCAGATTCTGCTGATCCTGCTGGCCGGTTATCTCGCCCAGCGCTTCGTTGCCAAAGGCCTGACCCGGTTGGGCGAACGCTATCCGTTCCCGCCGCAACTGCTGATGCCACTGCGTGGCGTGCTGCGCTGGCTGATCATGGGCAGTGCGGTGATCTTTGTACTGGAACGCCTCGGCGTATCGGCCACAGTGTTGTGGACTGCGTTGTCGGGTTTTGTTGCCGTGGCCGCGGTGGCGTTCTTCGCGATGTGGAGTGTGCTGTCGAACCTGCTCTGCGCGATTCTGATCTTCACCGTCGGGCCGTTTCGCCTGGGGGATATCGTCGAACTGGTGGACACCACCGACAAGCCGGGCGTCAAAGGCCGGGTGGTGGCGATCAATCTGCTCTACACCACGTTGATCGAGGCTGAGGAATTGGGCACCGGTAGCGCGATGGTGCAGGTGCCGAACAGTTTGTTCTTCCAGCGTTCGGTGCGACGCTGGCGCGGGACGGATGTGTTTCCGTCGAGCGGTTTCGAGAAGTAGGTTTCGGGGCGTCTGTTCTGACGCTTTCGCGAGCAGGCTCGCTCCCACATTTGAAATGCGTTTCCCTGTGGGAGCGAGCCTGCTCGCGAAGGGGCCCTCCAGCCGTGATTGCTGCACCATCCTGCAAAAATTAATGGTCAACCATTCCAAACCGCATTAGCTTGGACGTCTGTGACGATTCAGAGTCGAGGTGTGCGATGGAGCTTCAAACATGGTTGGCGTTTTTCGCCGCCTGCTGGGTGATCAGTCTTTCTCCGGGCGCCGGCGCGATTGCGTCGATGTCCAGCGGTCTGCAATACGGCTTCTGGCGTGGTTACTGGAACGCCCTGGGCCTGCAAATCGGCCTCGCTGTGCAGATTGCGATTGTCGGTGCCGGTGTCGGCGCGATCCTCACTGCTTCGGCTACCGCATTCCATGCGATCAAATGGTTCGGTGTGGCCTATCTGGTTTATCTGGCGATCAAGCAATGGCGCGCGCTGCCTATGGACATGAGCGACGACGCGGCGGTGCGGCCGATCGGCAAGCCGCTGGCGTTGGTGTTCCGTGGTTTTCTGGTGAACATCAGCAACCCCAAGGCATTGGTGTTCATGCTGGCGGTACTGCCGCAGTTCATCAATCCACATGCACCGCTGCTGATCCAGTACGTGGTGATCGGCGTGACCATGATTGCCGTTGACCTGGTCGTCATGGCCGGCTACACCGGACTGGCGTCGAAAGTGCTGCGCTTGTTGCGCACACCGACACAGCAGAAGCGTATGAACCGCACGTTTGCCGGACTGTTCATTGGCGCGGCGGCGTTCATGGCGACGTTGCGTAAAGCGGCGGTCTAAAAGCTTCGGCCACAAAAAAGGCGACCTGATGAGGTCGCCTTTTTATTGCCTGTCTGGTACTCCACTGTGGCGAGGGAGCTTGCTCCCGCTGGGCTGCGAAGCGGCCCCAAAAAGCTTGTGAGCGCTGCGCACTCAAGCGGGAGCAAGCTCCCTCGCCACAAAAGCCCTCAGTCCAAGATCAGCGCAGGATGACCGGCGCCGTATCACGCGGCAAATTGTTGCGCTGCTGCGGTTCACGCGGCTGCTCGTAACCACCACCACCACCGAGCTGTTGGCTCAGTTGCCCGGCGACGTCTTCGCCCAGTGCCTTCGACACCTCACGCACCACCCGTGGGCGGTTCAGCGAGATTTTGATGTCGCGGCCGTTCACCAGTTTGGTGTCCTGCGCTTCACCCATCGCCGTGAAGGCCGAGGTGATTTCGAAGGTCTTGGTGTTGATCAGGCTGAAATCCGCCACCAACGTCAGGCCCAGTACCGCCGAATAGCTGTCGGTGTGCGCCAGATCGTTCACGTCCTGCGTGAAGTCGATGTCCGATACGGTGCCAAACAACACGTAGTCGGCGCCTTTGAAGTTGCCGGCCTTGATGCGTTTGATCACGTCATAGACATCGCCCTTGGACGATGCGGTGTACGGCGTGCCCTGCACCAGTTGGAACATGCCGGTACGCAGAATCTCACCCTTGATGTCGCCGGTGAATTTGCGCAGCTCGCCCTGTTCGATGTAGCTGGTGGTCGCTTCGATCTCGTTGTAGCTCGAAGAACCGCTGGCGCTGTAGTAACTCTCGCGATGATTGCTCTGGGCCGAAACGATGTGGATGTATTGCTCCACGCGCTCCTGGTACGCCAGATCCGTCACCGCGACTTTCGGGGCCGCTTGCGCGCCAAACGCGCAAGCCAGGGCCATCATGCCAATCCATGCGCGCATCGATTAACGCTCCGTGGTTTTGCGGATCTCTTTTTCGTCCATCCACTCGGCCAGACCGCTTTCCACGTCGATCAACTGCAGGCTGAATTTGTAGAAGACGTCCTTGTAATCGCTGCTGCGCTTGACGATCGAGCTGATCGAACCTTCGATGCGGTACTTGGCAGCCACCATGTTGCCGGTCTTGGCCACGGTGCTCTTCTTGTACAGACCGCTCTGGTTCTGCAGCTTCAGCTGGTCAACCTGGCTCTGCATCGCATTGTTGTCGCTGGCGAAACGGGCAACGCCGGTTTTCATCAGCTGGGTCTTGATGCTGGTGGTGATTTCGCGGGTATCGATGTACTCGCTGGTCTTGTTCTTCACGTCGTAGACCTGAACCACAGGACGGTTTTGCAGAATGCCGGACTGAGCCAGCGAGCGGGTCATCGACTCGGCGATCATTTGCAGGTCGGTCGAACCGAATTCGTTGGTCACGGTTTCAACCGCTTTGGTGTCGCCGTAGCTGATGTTCTTGCTGCCCAGGGTCGGCGATGTATTGGCGCAACCGGAGGCCAGCAGGGCGATAACGGCGATGCAGGAAAAGCGTACAAACATGGCGATGTTCTCTAAATCAGGAATAGGGTGGCGGGCTTAAGGCGTCTTGAGTTCCAGACGGAAGTCCACGGCTTTCGGTGTCGGGGCGATGCCCTGGATGAAGCTGGTTTGCGCGCCGTACATCATCTGGCTTTTCCAGACTTCTTCTTCGGCAATCGGGAAACCTTCCTGGCCGAGCCAGGCGAAGCGGTAGTAGAACGTCTTGTTGCTGTTGAGGGTGTTGCTCAACTGCACGTTGACGGTCATGAAACCGTTTTCGCGGGCGACGCGCATGGCGCCGACGACGATGTGTTTCTGCGGCCCCATGGCCACGACTTTGCTCGCGGCGCTGCCCGGCTCAGGCGGCGGCGGGGTGGCGCAGCCGCTCGCCAGCAAGGCGAGGGCGGCGGCGGCGATGAGTTTGAAGCGCATGCAAAGACTCCGTTCTTAAGGTTGTTTGAGGCTGGCGACGTTGGTCGCGCCGGCGCTCGGGATGACGTGGGCGGCGAGACCGCCAGCGAAGACCTGATTGCCGACGGCACGCAGGCTGATCACTTGATAGCGCTGGTCAACGGTGACCTTGACCACCGAACCGCCTACAGCGCTCGGCAAGGTGACCTGGTGTTCACCTTTCTTCAAGCGCAGACGCACCACTTGGGTGTTGTCCGGCAGGGTGCGCCACGTACGGGTATCGGCACCTTCGAGCACGGCTGAAGAAATACCGACCGCGAGACCGGCCAGCGGGTTGGTTTCGTTGATCTTCTTCTGGGCCACGCCTTTGGTGATCGCGCGCACGGTGGTGCGCACGATGATCCCCGGCATGTCATCGCGCAGGGCGCGGCGGGACATGGCGGTGGTGCTGTTGAGGGCGGTCAGGTTGACTTGCTGGCCATCGACACCGATCTGCGCGAACGGCGCGGTGGAAGTGTCGGCCTTGATGATCGGGAAGGACAGCGGGGTGATCACCACGTTGTTGGAGATCGGCAATGGTAGCGGCACACGAATCGAATCGCGGGACGGCGCCAGACCGCTTTGCACGACGATCAGGATGTCGCTGTCGTCGCTTTTGCTTGGCTTGTCGAGGTTGACCAGCGCCTGTTCCAGCAGCGGCGTGTTCGGGCGCAGTTCGGCTGCCTTGCGGTAGCCCGGTGCAGCCAGGTCTTTTTCGCCGAGGGCTTCATAGACGAAGCCGGCCAGGTAATGGCTGAACGCACTCTGGTAGCTGTTTTTCAGGCTGACCACTTCCGGCGCGTCGAGGCTGGCGACCGGATAACCCTGCAGGTCCTTGTATTGAGTCTTGATGCCTTCTTTCTCGGCTTCTTCCTCGCTCTTGAGGTATTCCTTGTCACGCAGGTCGGCGATCACCGCTTCGCGTTCGTGAGTCTTCTTGATCGCGGTACGCGCGCCATCAAAGTCATTGACCGCCAGCAGGTTCAGGGCCATCTGCGTGGTCAGCATGACTTTTTCGTAGTCGTAGCCTTCGTAGCGACGGACCTTGTCGTTGACGATGAAACTGCCGAACTGAGCGAGGTATTTGCCGGTGTCGAGTTTGACCGAATCTTCCCACTGGCCGACCACTACATCGGCGCTGGTCCAGGCGTTCTGGCTGCCGGACAAATCGCCCTTGGCACGCAGCAGTTCACCTTTCTCGAAGTAATAGAGCAGGTCTTTGTCTGGGCCGGTGTTGTTCTTTTCCAGCAAGGTCAGCGCGGCGTCGACGTTGCCGGAAGCCAGTTGCTGGTTGGTCTGTGCCAATTCGGAGTCGTAGTTGCGAAACGCCGAACAGCCGGACAGCAGAGTGACGGCGCTGAGCGCGATCAGAGTGGGAGCGCGGAATGCCATGGGGGTACTTCTTCCCTGGAGTAACTTCAGCCGCGGGTGCTGGTCGGGCTGGTGTGACCCATCGACAGTGGCGTTGGCCTCCTGCCAATTCCTCATAACCAGAGGAGCTTTAATGCCGTTTCGCAATAGCGATGGCGCGGCATTATAGGCGGGCGGTGCTGGCTATGTAATAGCTTTTTAATTGCAATTGTTAGTTTGGTGCCATTAGTTATTTCAGGCCGGATACCCGGTTTTCCAGAGACGTGCGAGTTTGAAACGCACTGCCGTTGGCATAGATCCGTTCACCCAGCACACGCAGACCGACCATCTGCCGATTTTGCTCGATGCGGATTTTCAGTGGCGGGGTGCCAGGTGTATTGGGCAGGCTGATCAGGTGATCGCCCTTTTTCAGGCGCAGACGCACGACCTGTGTGAGGTTGGGCAACGTACGCCAAGTGCGTGTATCGGCCTGCTCGAAACCATCCCAGTGGGTCACATATGAGGCCTTGCCCGGGTCGCGCCGATTGTCAGTACCCTGCACATCTGCCGCAAGAAAAGCCCGGTAGGTCGTACGCTGAATGATCCCCGGCATATCGTCACGCAGGGTACGCAAGGACATGTCCGTGATGTTGTTGACCGCGATCAGTTTTTTCTGGCGACCGTCGATGCTGACCTGGCTGATGGGCTGGGTGGAGGTGTCCGGCACCATCACCGGGAAGGAGATATTGGCAACGATGACTTGCCCATCCGCCAGTTTCACCGGGTAGGGCACACGCACCGAACTGCGGGCGGGCGCGAGGCCACTTTGTACGATGATCAGCACGTCGCTTTCGTCGGTTTTGAGGCCCGGGCTGTCGAGGTCACGCAATGCTTGTTGGAAAAACGCCATGTCCGGGCGCAGCTCGATGGCCTGACGATAGCCCGGTGCCGCGAGATCCTTTTCACCCAGCGCTTCGTAGGTGAAACCGGCGAGATAGTGGCTGAACGCACTCTGATAACCGTTTTTCAACGCAATGACGGCGGGCGAGTCGAGCATGACTACCGGGTAGCCCTGCAGGTCCTTGTAGTGCACGCGCGCGCCCTGAGCCTTGGCCGCTTCTTCGACGCGTTCGTATTCCAGCTCTCGCTGGCGGGCGATCAGCGTTTCCCGTTCATGGGTTTTCTTGATGTCGGCACGGGCGCCGTCGAAGTCATTCTCTGACAACTGGTTGAGGGCCATTTGCGTGGTCAGCATGACCTTTTCATAGTCGTAGCCATCGTAACGGCGAATTTTGTCGTTGATGATGCCGCCCCAGTGATCGCCCATCGCGGCCAGCAATTTATCGCCGGTGGTTTCGATGGTGTCCTGACGCTGAATGATCATCTGTTCGGCACTGCGCCACGCCACCTGGCTCTGCGGCAACTCGCCACCGGCACTGAGAACTGCACCTTTCTCCAGGTAATAGAGCAAATCCTTTTCCGGGTCGGGGTTATGCGCTTCGATCAGTGCGAGTGAGCCGTCGATGTTGCCGGACTTGAGCTGGTCGGTGGTCTGTTGCAGTTCCAGGTCGTAATTGCGGTAAGCACCGCATCCCGCCAGTTGCACAAGGGTAGCGATCATCAGGGGCAGCAACAGGCAATGGCGCATGGAAAGGGTTCATCCTTGAGCAGAAAGACGACAAGTCGACGCATTATAGAAGCGAGTAGTGGCCATATGCCGCACTGTTTTTGCGTGCCTGATGCACCAGCATTTTGTGCCATGCAACGGCTTACAGGTGGGATGGGTGAGTGGATTGAGCTAGCCTTGGCCACCTGTCTTTCAATGAGTCCGGGACATCAATGAATCAACTGCTGGCCATGCGTGCGTTTCGTTGCATCGTCGAGTGTCACGGTTTCAGTGCTGCCGCTGAACGGCTCGAGACCACGCACTCGACCATCTCCCGCCAGTTACAGCAACTGGAAGCTGAACTCGGTACACGGCTGATCAACCGCAACACCCGGCGCTTCAGCCTGACCACAGCGGGGCAGCAGTATTACGCCGCCTGCGTGGACATTCTTGATCGACTGGACCAAGCCGCCGTGGCGGTCGGGCAGGCCCATGAAAGCCCCAGCGGCGTCCTGCGTATCAGCGCTCCGATGGTGATCGGCACGCTGGAACTGGCGAACTGGCTCCCGGCGTTTCAACAGCGTTATCCCGATATTGAAGTCGATCTGTCCTGCGATGACCGCTTTGTCGATCTGATCGCCGAAGGCTTCGATGTCGCGCTGCGCATCTGCGGGCCGCTGGCGGACTCGTCATTGGTGGCGCGATTGCTGACGGTCTCGGACATGTTGCTGGTGGCGTCTCCTGCATATGTAGCCCGGCATGGCCTGGTGCGTCAGGTGCGGGAGTTGGCCGAGCATCAACTGTTGGCATTTACCGGCGGCAGCGAATGGTTGTTGTCCGATGCGCGCGGAGCGGCCACGACGGTCAGGGTACAAGGTCACTTCAGAGCGGACTCGATCAGTTCGCTGCATGCGGCCGCGCTGGCGGGTGTCGGCATCGCCTCATTCACCCGGGCAACGGTGCAGGACGACTTGTTGAGCGGGCGACTGGTGCAGATTCTGCCCAACTGCACCCTCGGCCAGCGGCATTATTACGCGCTGTATCCGCATGCCCGACATGTCGCCCTGAAGGTCAAGGTTTTCGTTGATTTCATGGCCGAGCATTACCGGAACCTGACGGCGCCTACGCGTTAAAAACCTCGAAACGCCGACAAAGCTTGAGGGAAACGTGTTCGAAGTGAACAATATGTAACTTCGCATTTCCACTTGAGACCCCTTCATGACTGCCTCGTCCCGATTCCTGGCCTGGCTGGTGTTCCCGTTGTGTGCCCTGAGCAGCTTCAACCTGCTGGCCGATACCGTGGAAGGCGCACCGCAAGCGCTGCACCTGCTCGATTACATCAGCGCCGATTACCCGCAGACGGTAGCGGCGGGCAAAGTCGTCGACGACTCCGAATATCGCGAACAGCTCGAGTTCACGCAGGCGCTGCAAGGCTTGATCGCCGACATGCCGGCCAAGCCCGAGAAAGCGGCGCTGGAGCAGGGCATCGAAGCGCTGCACATGGCGATCACGGCGAAGCAGGACGGCGCCGACGTTGCCCGTCAGGCCCGGCAACTGGGCGCGCAACTGGCGGTGGCGTACGAAGTCAGCCAGGCGCCGATCATTACCCCGGACCCGACCCGTGGCGCGCCGCTGTATGCGCAAAACTGCTCGGTGTGCCACGGCGACAGCGGCGCCGGCGACGGTCCGGCAGGTCTGGGCATGACGCCGGCACCGGCCAATCTGCGTGACGCGGCGCGTCTCGATCACCTGAGTCTGTACGCGATCTACAACACCCTCGGCCAAGGCGTCGAAGGCACCGACATGCCGGCGTTTGCCGATCAGCTCGATGATCGTCAGCGCTGGGATCTGGCCACTTACATCGCCGGCTTCAGCGCCGACGCGGCGGCGGCCACCTCCGAGAAGACTTACAACATTGCCGATCTGGCCCGCCAGACGCCGGCCGAAGTGCAGGCCGCCGACGGCCCGCAAGCCGCTGCGACGTTCCGCGCCCAGCGTGCACAACCGCCGCAGGTCAAACGCGGCCCGGCGCAATTGCTCGACTATACCGCCGCGACCCTGGACAAGAGCCTCGCGGCTTACCGCGCCGGTGAGCACGATCAGGCCTACGACCTGTCGGTGGCGGCGTATCTGGAAGGTTTCGAACTGGTCGAGAGTTCACTGGATAACGTTGACGCCAACGTGCGCAAGGACACCGAGAAGTCGCTGATGGCTTACCGGCAGTCGTTGCAGGACGGCCTGCCGGTCGAGCAAGCCGAGCAACGTCTGGACGCGGCGAAAGCCAAGCTCAAAGTATCCGCCGGCCTGCTCGGCAGCGATGGTCTGAGCTGGTCGCTGAGCTACATTTCCGGTCTGCTGATTCTGCTGCGTGAAGGTCTGGAAGCGATTCTGGTGCTGGCGGCGATCCTCGCGTTCCTGCGCAATACCGGCCAGCAATCGGCGGTGCGCAGCGTCAACGTCGGTTGGGGCCTGGCGTTGCTGGCCGGCCTGGGCACCTGGGCGCTGGCGGCGTATGTGATCGATGTCAGCGGTTCGCAGCGCGAATTGCTGGAAGGTGCGACGGCGCTGTTCGCCAGTGTGATGGTGTTGTGGCTCGGCGTGTGGATGCACGACCGTCGCCACGCCGCAGCCTGGCAGGATTACATCAAGAGCAGCCTGGTGGGCGGCGGCGGACGTTTCGGTTTTGCGATTCTGGCGTTCTTCTCGGTCTATCGCGAACTGTTCGAAGTGATCCTGTTCTACGAAACCCTGTGGCTGCAGGCTGGTCCCGCCGGGCATGACGCGGTGCTCGCTGGTGGTGCGACGGCGCTGGTGCTGCTGGTCGGTCTGGCATGGGTGATCCTGCGCGGTTCGGCGAAACTGCCGCTGACGCTGTTCTTCAGCATCAATGCTGCGCTGCTGTGCGCGCTGTCGGTGGTGTTTGCCGGGCATGGCGTGAAAGCGTTGCAGGAAGCCGGGATCTTCGGCACGCGGCCGGTGGCGTTCTTCGAGTTCGATTGGCTGGGGATTCACGCCGATGCCTATTCGCTGACGGCGCAGGCGGTGGCGATTCTGGCGATTGTTGTGCTGTACGGGCGTAGTTGGGTGGCCGAGAAGAAGCGGGTAGCCGCTTAACCGCATTCGCTGCGCTCATATTCGCGGGCAAGCCCGCTCCCACAGGATTTGCGCGTAACCTGTGGGAGCGGGCTTGCCCGCGATGCTTTTTGGGAAGAGGAAAGACTATGCGTGTATGGATCGATGCCGACGCCTGCCCTCGGCAGGCGAAGGATCTGGTGGTGAAGTTCGCCCTCAAGCGTCAGTTCGAAGTGGTGCTGGTGGCCGGGCAACCGCAGACCAAGCCGGGGCTGGCCATCGTCAAACTGATCGTGGTGCCGAGCGGCCCGGATGCGGCGGACGATTATCTGGTCGAGCATGCGGTGCCCGGTGAGCTGGTGATTTGCAGCGATATCCCGTTGGCGGATCGGCTGGTGAAGAAGGGCGTGGCGGCGCTGGATCCGCGCGGCAAGGAGTTTGATGCGCAGAACATGGGCGAACGGTTGGCGGTGCGTAACCTGTTCACCGACCTGCGTGAGCAGGGCCAGATGAGCGGCGGCCCCGCGCCATTCGGCGATCGCGAGAAGCAGGCGTTTGCCAATGCGCTCGACCGGATCCTCACGCGCCTGACCCGCAAACCCTGATTCAACCGGATCCCTGTGGCGAGGGAGCTTGCTCCCGCTCGGCGGCGCAGCCGTCGCAAACCCTGCTCCGCGCCTGTCTGACACTGCTCTATTGAATGGTTTGGGGGCTGCTGCGCAACCCAGCGGGAGCAAGCTCCCTCGCCACAGAGGTTTCCAATGACTTCTGGTCAGGCGTCGTTTTCGTGGGTCAGTTCGAGGACGCGGTCGACCAGTTTATTGATCCCCGACGCCGCTTCGCTGATGTTCTGCGCCAGCATGTACGCAGGCGTGGTCACCAGTTTGCGTGCCTTGTCTTCGATGATGTCGCTGACGGCGCAGTCTTCGTGGGTCGCGCCCATTTTGTTCATCGCTGTGGCGGTGTCGGCGTCATTGCCGATGGTGCAGGTCACGCCAGGGCCGTAGATTTTTGCCGCGAGTGCCGGCGAGATGCACATCAGGCCGACCGGTTTGCCCGCTTCGGCGAACGCTTCGGCCAACGCCAGAACCTCAGGCTGCACGCTGCAACCAGCACCTTCGACGGCGAAGTTCGAGAGGTTTTTCGCCGCGCCAAAACCACCCGGCACGATCAGCGCATCGAAGTCGTCGACATCGGCGTCGCGGATGTCCTTGATGTTGCCACGAGCGATGCGTGCCGATTCCACCAGCACGTTGCGCGACTCGGGCATTTCTTCGCCGGTCAGGTGATTGATCACGTGCAATTGCGCGATGTTCGGCGCGAAGCACTGCACCTGCGCGCCGCGTTGATCGAGGCGCAGCAGGGTGATGACGCTTTCATGGATCTCGGCGCCGTCGTATACGCCACTGCCGGACAGGATCACTGCAACTTTTTTGCTCATGGGTTTCTCTCCAGATTCATGGCGCTAAATGTCCACTAATTTGTCGCGCGTTGCCATAGGGTTAATGGGGCGCTGAGCCTAGGATCTGTCCTCAAGACTTCAGTCGGGACGCGTCATGGACTTCATTCTGTATGCGGTACCGTTTTTCCTCGTGTTGATTGCGCTCGAGTTGCTTGCCGACCGCTGGCGCGGGGTGAGCAACTATCGCCTGGCCGACGCGGTGAACAGCATCAGCACCGGCGTGTTGTCGACCACCACGGGCCTGTTGACCAAGGGCGTTGGCCTGGTGACTTATGCCTTTGCCCTTGAGCATCTGGCGCTGTTCAGATTGTCGGCGGACAGCTTCTGGGTCTGGGTATTTGCTTTCGTCCTCTACGACTTCTGCTACTACTGGCTGCACCGTCTGGGTCATGAGCGCAACATCCTCTGGGCGGCGCATTCGGTGCATCACCAGAGCGAGGAGTACAACCTCTCCACCGCCTTGCGCCAGACCAGCAGCGGGTTTCTGCTGGGCTGGATTTTCTATCTGCCGATGGCTGTGCTCGGCGTGCCGCTGCTGGTGTTCGTCAGTGTCGCGGCGCTGAACCTGCTTTATCAGTTCTGGGTGCACACCAAACACATTCCCAAGCTCGGCTGGTTCGAGTGGTGCTTTGTTACGCCGTCCAATCATCGGGCTCACCATGCACAGAACGCTCTCTACATGGATCGCAACTACGGCGGGGTGTTCATTATTTGGGATCGGCTGTTCGGCACGTTTCAGGAAGAGGACGACAACGAACCGGTGATTTTCGGCGTGACCACGCCGCTGGCGAGCTGGAATCCGTTGTGGGCCAATCTGCAGTTTTATGCGCAGTTGTGGGATGACGCACGGCGGACCGAGAGCCGCCGGGACAAGCTGCGGATCTGGTTCATGCGCACCGGGTGGCGGCCGGCGGACGTCGCGGCGAAGTATCCGATGAGCAAGCCGGATCTGACCCGGTTCCGTAAATTCGAAGTGCCGCTTGAGCGTCGACAGCAGTGGTACGTGGCGCTGCAGTTCTGCGTGTATATCGCGCTGGGCAGTTATCTGATGAATCTGGAACGAAGCCTGCCGACCGCTGCGCTGGTGCTCGGTTGGGGCGCGGTGGCATTTGGCGTGTTTGCGTTGGGCGTGGCCCTGGAGAATCGCCATTGGACGCTGAAGGTAGAACTGCTGCGATTGGCGTTGAACCTGCCGTTGGTGTGGCTGGCGCCGCTGGTCGGGCTTTGGCCGGCCAGCCCGGTGATATGGGCTGGTTTACTCGGTTACAGCCTGCTCAGTGTGGGCGGGCTGTATGTCAGTCGCCAGCGTGTTACTCGGCTGGCGTCTTAGGTTCGGCGGAGTTGGCCTGTTCGGCTTTCAACTGCTCAGCCTTGGCCGCTTTGGCAATTTGCTCGTCCTGATAAACCTGTTTTGCCAGACGGGCATTCTTGAAGCGGCGGCGCAGCCACAGGCCAACGCCGAGTATCAGCAGGGCGCCGAGTACCCACAACTCGTATTTCTTGATACTGCCGAGCATGCCTTCCAGCACCGCGCCGAAATGGTAAGCGGCGGCGGCCAGCGCAGTGGCCCAGATGGCCGCGCCAATGCCGTTGAGCAGCAGATAACGTCCCGGCGGATAACCCGACAGGCCGATCGCCACCGGCATCACCGTGCGCAAGCCATAAACGAAGCGGAAGCTCAGGACCCAGATGTCCGGATGCTTGCGGATGTGCTCCAGCGCGCGGTCGCCCATCATCTGCCAGCGCGGTTTGCGCGCGAGCAATTTGCGCCCGTGCTTGCGGCCCAGGAAGTACCACAACTGATCGCCGGCATAGCTGCCGAAGAACGCCACGACCACCACCAGGTTGATGTCCATGTATCCACGGAACGCGAGGAAGCCCGCGAGCACCAGGATGGTTTCGCCTTCGAAGAATGTGCCGAGAAACAAGGCAAAGTAGCCAAAGTCATGCAGAAATTGTTGGAGCATTGTCTGGGTGCTGGCGAAATGAACGCGCAGCCTAACCCTTCGGACACATTCATGAAAGTGTCCAAATGTGTCTCGACGTGAACAATTCCTACACTGAGAATGGAATGCGGCTACATGTCACGGGTCTCACACAACTGTCATCTGTTAGTCATAATGGCCGTCTATAACTGTCACGCTCGCCCGTTTACGCGGGCTCAGGAGTCTGCCGTGAGCTTTACCCCTGCCAACCGTTTGTTCCCAGCCACTCGCCTGCGCCGCAATCGCCGTGATGATTTTTCGCGTCGGCTGGTGCGGGAAAATGTGCTGACGGTCGATGACCTGATCCTGCCGGTGTTCGTGCTCGACGGTGAAAATCGCCGCGAAGCCGTGGCGTCGATGCCGGGTGTAGAGCGCTTGACCATCGACCTGCTACTTGAAGAAGCGGCGAAATGGGTCGAGCTGGGGATTCCGGCGCTGGCGCTGTTCCCGGTGACGCCTCCTGAACTGAAATCCCTCGACGCTGCCGAAGCCTGGAATCCCGAAGGCATTGCCCAGCGTGCAACCCGTGCCTTGCGTGATCGCTTCCCGGAACTGGGGGTGATCACCGACGTGGCGCTCGATCCGTTCACCACCCATGGTCAGGACGGCATTCTCGACGAAGCAGGCTACGTGCAGAACGACATCACCGTCGATGCACTGGTCCGTCAGGCCCTGTCCCATGCCGAGGCCGGCGCTCAAGTTGTCGCGCCGTCGGACATGATGGACGGTCGTATCCAGGCAATCCGCGAAGCGCTGGAGATTGCCGGCCACGTCAACGTGCGGATCATGGCCTACTCGGCCAAGTACGCCAGTGCCTATTACGGGCCGTTCCGCGATGCCGTGGGTTCAGCTTCGAACCTCGGCAAGGCGAACAAGGCTTCTTACCAGATGGACCCGGCCAACAGTGACGAAGCGCTGCACGAAGTCGGCGCGGACTTGTCTGAAGGCGCGGACATGGTCATGGTCAAGCCGGGCATGCCGTACCTGGACATTCTTTTCCGGGTAAAAGATGCCTTCAAAGTGCCGACCTTCGTCTATCAGGTTAGCGGCGAATACGCCATGCACATGGCGGCGATCCAGAATGGCTGGTTGAGCGAGGCGGTGATTCTTGAATCACTGACCGCCTTTAAACGTGCCGGCGCTGATGGCATCCTGACTTACTTTGCTGTCCGCGCCGCTCAATTGTTACGAGAGCAGAAATAGCCCTCCCAGGAACATTCAATGAATACCGAAGGACTCACTGAAGTTGCAGTAAAAGAAGCTCAACCGGTGGTGGAGCAAATCACCGAGACCCCGCCGGAACTGGAGCCTGCGCCACCCGCGCCGGTCACCGAAGCCGTCGCGGCGGCCCCGGTGATTGCGATTCCCGGCCTGGATGACAGCAGCCTGTATATCCACCGCGAGCTCTCGCAACTGCAATTCAACATCCGCGTGCTGGAACAGGCGCTGGACGAGTCCTATCCGTTGCTGGAGCGGCTGAAGTTTCTGCTGATCTTCTCCAGCAACCTCGACGAATTCTTTGAAATCCGTGTTGCCGGCCTGAAGAAGCAGATCACCTTCGCCCGTGAGCAGGCCGGTGCCGACGGCCTGCAACCGCATCAAGCGCTGGCGCGGATCAGCGAGCTGGTTCACGGCCATGTTGACCGTCAGTACGCGATCCTCAACGACATCCTGTTGCCGGAGCTGGAAAAGCACCAAGTGCGCTTTATCCGTCGCCGCAACTGGACGACGAAGCTCAAGACCTGGGTTCGCCGCTATTTCCGTGACGAGATCGCGCCGATCATCACCCCGATCGGCCTCGACCCGACGCACCCGTTTCCGTTGCTGGTGAACAAGAGCCTGAACTTCATCGTCGAACTCGAAGGCATCGACGCCTTCGGTCGCGACTCCGGTCTGGCGATCATCCCGGCACCGCGCCTGTTGCCACGGATCATCAAGGTGCCGGAAGAGGTCGGCGGCGCCGGCGACAACTATGTGTTCCTCTCGTCGATGATCCACGCCCACGCCGATGACCTGTTCCAGGGCATGAAGGTAAAAGGCTGCTACCAGTTCCGTCTGACCCGAAACGCCGACTTGGCGCTGGATTCCGAAGACGTCGAAGACCTCGCCCGCGCCCTGCGTGGCGAGTTGTTCTCGCGGCGTTACGGTGATGCGGTGCGTCTGGAGGTCGCCGACACCTGCCCGAAACACCTGTCGGACTACCTGCTCAAGCAGTTCAACCTGAGCGAGACCGAGCTGTATCAAGTCAACGGCCCGGTCAACCTGACCCGACTGTTCAGCATCACCGGTCTGGACAGCCATCCAGAGCTGCAATACACGCCGTTCACCCCGCAGATTCCGAAACTGCTGCAGAACAGCGAAAACATTTTCAGCGTGGTCAGCAAACAGGACATCCTGCTGCTGCACCCGTTCGAGTCGTTCACCCCGGTGGTCGACCTGCTGCGTCAGGCAGCGAAAGACCCGCACGTTCTGGCCGTGCGCCAGACGCTTTACCGCTCCGGCGCCAACTCGGAAATCGTCGATGCGTTGGTCGATGCTGCGCGGAACGGCAAGGAAGTCACGGCGGTCATCGAACTGCGTGCGCGTTTCGACGAAGAATCCAACCTGCAACTGGCCAGCCGTCTGCAAGCGGCGGGTGCGGTGGTGATCTACGGCGTGGTCGGCTTCAAGACCCACGCCAAGATGATGCTGATCCTGCGTCGCGAGGCCGGCGAGATCGTGCGTTACGCGCACCTCGGCACCGGTAACTATCACGCCGGCAACGCCAAGCTCTACACCGACTACAGCTTGCTGACCTCCGACGATGCCTTGTGCGAGGACGTCGGCAAACTGTTCAGTCAGTTGATCGGCATGGGCAAGACGCTGCGCATGAAGAAACTGTTGCACGCGCCGTTCACCCTGAAGAAGGGCATGCTCGACATGATCACCCGCGAGACGCAATTTGCGCTCGACGGCAAGCCTGCGCACATCATCGCCAAGTTCAACTCGCTGACCGATCCGAAGATCATCCGCGCGCTGTACAAGGCCAGCCAGTCCGGCGTGCGCATCGATCTGGTGGTGCGCGGCATGTGCTGCCTGCGACCGGGCATTGCCGGGGTTTCGCACAACATCCATGTGCGCTCGATCATCGGCCGCTTCCTTGAGCACACCCGGGTGTTCTACTTCCTCAACGGCGGTGAGGAGCAGATGTTCCTTTCCAGTGCTGACTGGATGGAGCGCAACCTCGACAAACGCGTCGAGACTTGCTTCCCGGTGGAGGGCAAGAAGTTGCTGACCCGCGTGAAGAAAGAGCTGGAGCTGTACCTGACCGACAACACCCACAGCTGGAGCCTGCAATCGGATGGTCGTTACATCCGTAACACGCCAACCGGCAACCAGAACCCGCGCAGTGCGCAGGCGACGTTGCTGGAGCGGTTGGGCAGCCCGATTTTGCCGGTGAGCAGCTGACCTTCAGCCCAATAAAAAAGGCGATCCCACGGGATCGCCTTTTTTGTACCTGCCGTTCACTCACCAGTGGCGAGGGGATTTATCCCCGATGGGACGCGAAGCGGCCCCGGTCTTTTTCCCCAAAAAAGCTGGGACTGCTCCACAGTCCATCGGGGATAAATCCCCTCGCCACAGTGGTTATCAGTGGACGGTGAGGACGATGCCAACCCGCGTCAGCCACTCGGCTTCAAGCCCGAAATCCGCCTGAGTCAGCTGATTCTCATCCAGCCAGTTCTCCGGGAATTCCACGTCCAGGTTGTCGCCCTTGGCGTGCAGCACCACCTGCGGCATCGTCTGTGTACCGCGAATGTGGTGGAACAGAATCGCAAAGCGCAGCAGCACGCAGAGGCGGATCAGCTTATCGCCGTCGTCACCGAAGTCGGCAAACTTGTCCTTGGGAATATTGCGGCGATGGCCGCGCACCAGCAGGGCGAGCATTTGCTGGTCTTCGCGAGAGAAGCCGGCAAGGTCCGAGTGTTCGATCAGGTAGGCACCGTGCTTGTGGTAGTGATAGTGAGCGATGTCGAGGCCGACTTCGTGCACTTTCGCTGCCCAGCCCAGGAGTTCGCGCCAGATACCGTCGTCCAGTTCCCAGTCAGCAGCGACCTGATCGAAGGCGTGCAGGGCTTTGCGTTCAACCCGCGCCGCTTGTTCCAGGTCGACGTGATAGCGCTCCATCAGCGAGGTCAGGGTGCGTTCGCGCACATCTTCGTGGTGGTGGCGGCCGAGCAGGTCGTAGAGCACGCCTTCACGCAGCGCGCCTTCACAGTGATCCATGCGTTGCAGTTCGAGGGCGTCGAAGATCGCTTCGAGAATCGCCAGACCTGCCGGGAAAATTGCCCGGCGATCAGGTTTGATGCCTTCGAAATCGATCTTGTCGACATCGCCGAGTTTGAACAGCCGACGCTTGAGCCACGCCAAACCTTCAGCATTCACTTCGCCAGTACCGTGACCGCCGGCCTTCAGCGCCAGGCCGATGGCGCGAATGGTGCCCGAGGAGCCGATGGCTTCATCCCAGGTCAGGCGATGCAGGGCGTGTTCGATGCTCATGATTTCCAGCCGCGCCGCCGTGTAGGCCTGGGCATAGCGAGCCGGGGTGATCTTGCCGTCCTTGAAATAGCGCTGGGTGAAACTGACGCAACCCATTTGCAGGCTTTCGCGCAGCAACGGCTCGAAGCGCTGGCCGATGATGAATTCGGTACTGCCACCGCCGATGTCGGCGACCAGGCGTTTGCCCGGGGTGTCGGCGAGGGTGTGCGAAACCCCCAGGTAGATCAGGCGCGCTTCTTCACGGCCGGAGATGACTTCCACCGGGTGGCCGAGGATTTCTTCGGCGCGGTGGATGAATTCCAGGCGGTTGCGCGCTTCGCGCAGGGCGTTGGTGCCGACGATGCGCACGGCGCCCAGCGGCATACCGTTGATCAGTTGGGCAAAACGCTTGAGGCAATCGAGACCACGTTGCATCGATTCTTCGTTGAGCTGGCGCTCATCGTTGATGCCGGCGGCCAGCTGAACCTTCTCCCCGAGACGTTCGAGAATACGGATTTCGCCGTTCTGGGCCTTGGCCACGACCATGTGAAAGCTGTTGGAGCCCAGGTCGATTGCGGCGATCAGGGACAGATTCTTGGCTTGGGATTGCGGCATGGTCAGGGGGTCTCGGTCGATAACCCCGACATCGTGCCACGATCAAACGCTGGCGCCAACGCGCATGGTTCAAACCCTTGATTCAGCGCAGAAAAGCTTGAGACCGCAGCGCGGCTATTCGCGAGCAGGCTCGCTCCCACGGGGGATATGCATTCCAATGTGGGAGCGAGCCTGCTCGCGAAGGCGTCCGCCCGGGCATCGCAGATCCTTCAGGCTGTCGCTTCAACGGTACCAATGAAATTCGCCAGCTCCGCCGTCTGCGGATTGGCAAACAACACCTTCGGATCCCCCACCTCATGCACCTTGCCATGGTGCATGAATACCAGTTTGTCCCCGACCTCACGGGCAAAGCGCATTTCGTGGGTGACCATGATCAGGGTCATGCCTTCCTTGGCCAATTGGCGTACCACGGCGAGCACTTCATTGACCAGTTCCGGGTCGAGCGCCGAGGTTATCTCGTCGCACAGCAACACCTTCGGCGACATCGCCAGTGCCCGGGCGATCGCCACCCGTTGCTGTTGCCCGCCGGACAACCGATCCGGGAAGGCATCGAATTTTTCCCCCAGACCGACCCGCTCCAGCATCTGCCGCGCCAGTTCTTGCGCCTTGGCCTTGGGCACTTTCTGCACCACTTGCGGCGCAAGCATCACGTTTTCCCCCACGGTCAGGTGCGGAAACAGGTTGAACTGCTGAAACACCATGCCGACCTTCTGCCGCAGGCTGCGCAGGTCGGCGCGGGCGGCGTCGAGGTACTCGCCGTCGACTTCGATCACGCCGTCGTTGATCGACTCCAGGCCATTGAGCGTGCGCAGCAGGGTCGATTTGCCCGAGCCGCTGCGGCCGATGATCGCCACTACCTGGCCTTCCTCGACGCTGAGGTCGATGCCTTTGAGTACGTGGTGATCGCCGTAGTATTTATGCAGGGCGGAAATTCTAAGCAGAGGCATGCAGTCTCCTTTCCAGGTAGCGCGCACTGAGGGACAGGGGATAACAGAGCAGGAAATAGCCGAGGGCGACGAGGCCGTAGACCATGAACGGTTCAAACGTGGCGTTGGCGAGCATGCCGCCGGTCTTGGTCAGTTCGGTGAAGCCGATGATCGAGGTCACGGCCGTGCCTTTGACCACTTGCACCGAAAAGCCCACGGTCGGCGCCACGGCAATGCGCAAGGCTTGCGGCAGGATCACGTAGCGCAGTTGTTCCAGCGGGCTCAGTGCCAGACTCGATGAGGCTTCCCACTGGCCATTCGGGATCGATTCGACGCAACCGCGCCAGATCTCCGCCAGATAGGCGCTGGTAAACAGGGTCAGGGCAATCGCTGCGGCCATCCACGGTGAAATCTCGATCCCGGCCAGGGCCACGCCGAAGAACACCAGAAACAACTGCATCAGCAGCGGTGTGCCCTGAAACAGTTCGATCCAGGTGCGGGCAATGCTGCTCGGCAGAGTTTTTTTCGAGATGCGCATGACCAGAATCAGCAGCCCGACGAGGCCGCCGCCGATAAACGCCACCAGCGACAACGCCAGCGTCCATTGCAGGCCGGTGAGCAGGTTGCGCAGAATGTCCCAGAAGGTGAAATCGCTCATTGGCTGCTCCTCGCGATGTAGCGGCGGCCAATCCAGTTCAGCAATTGGCGGATCAGCAGCGCCATGCACAGATAGATCAGCGTGGTCAGCGCGTAGGTTTCGAAGGCGCGGAAGTTGCGCGACTGAATGAAGTTGGCGGCAAAGCTCAGCTCCTCGGTGGCGATCTGCGAACACACCGCCGAGCCGAGCATGACGATGATGATCTGGCTGCTCAGCGCCGGCCAGACCTTGCCCAGCGCCGGCAGCAGCACCACATGGCGGAACGCTTCGAAGCGCGTCATTGCCAGCGCCGCTGCGGCTTCCATTTGCCCGCGCGGAATCGCCTGAATACCGGCGCGAATGATCTCGGTCGAGTACGCACCGAGGTTGATCACCATCGCCAGCACCGCCGCCTGCCACTCGGAAATCTGCACGCCCAGCGACGGCAAGCCGAAGAAGATGAAGAACAACTGCACCAGAAACGGCGTGTTGCGGATCAACTCGACGTAGACGCCGAAGATCGCCGAGAACGGGCGAATGTTCCACGCCCGCACCAGCGCCCCGACAATGCCCACGCCAACCCCGAGCAGCGCGCCAATGGCCGTCAGCTCAAGGGTGAACAGCGCCCCGCGCAGCAACAGGTCGGTGTTTTCCAGCACCGGTATGAAATCGAACTGATAAGCCATGAAAGTCTCCCGCGCAGTCGATCAGAGATCGGCCGGCAGCGGCTCTTTCAGCCAGGTCTGCGAGTTCTTTTCCAGTGCGCCGTCAGCCTTGGCAGTGGTCAGAATGTCGTTGACCTTGGCCAGCAGCGCCGCTTCGTTCTTGTTCACGCCAACGTAGACCGGCGAATCCTTGAGCTTCACCTTCAGCGCCGGCACGCGTTTCGGGTTCTTTTCACTGATCGCGACCATCACCACGTTGCCGCTGGCAATCAGGTCGACTTGGCCTGCGAGGTAAGCGGCGATGGTCGAGTTGTTGTCTTCGAAGCGCTTGATGGTCACGCCTTCGGGAGCAACCTTGGTCAATTCGATGTCTTCGATGGCGCCACGGGTGACGCTGATGGTTTTGCCTTTGAGGTCGTCGAGGCTAGTGATCGCGGCGTCTGGCGGGCCGAACACGGCGAGGTAGAACGGCGCGTAGGCACGGGAGAAATCGATGACTTTCTCGCGCTCGGCGTTTTTACCGAGGCTGGAAATCACCAGATCAACCTTGCCGGTGGTCAGGAACGGGATGCGGTTGGTGCTGTTGACCGGGGTCAGTTCAAGTTTGACCTTGAGTTGCTCGGCCAGCAGTTTGGCCGTGTCGATGTCCAGGCCACGGGGCTTCATGTCCGGGCCGACCGAGCCGAACGGCGGGAAATCCTGGGGCACCGCAACTTTCAGCGTGCCGCGTTTGACCACATCGTCCAGACCGTCGGCGTGAGCAGGGGCCTGACTTAGCAACAGAGAAGAAAACAGGGCGGCGAGGAGGGCGCTGTAACGCTTGGTCATGGACAATCTCCGGATCGGCGGGAAGTTAAATCTGCGATCGGACAGAGCATGCGCCGTGCCAATGCGCGGGTTTTGTCCCGGCAGGCCGCAGTTTCAGCGGGTTTGTTCGGTCTTACTGGTCTGAACAGTCAGGTTGTTTTTCGCACTGCCATGGCGCATCGGCCCGCCGCACCGAACCCCGCTGGGGCACGACTTGCCGGACTCGGCGAATAGCTTTACAACTAGCCGCACATTGGCCTGGCGCGTCTGAAAAACATGAATTCGATTTCCCGTGCGGTCCCCGAAGTGGCACTGCAAGCGATCCGCAAACTGATCACCGAACAGGGTTTTGGCGCGGGCGATGCTTTGCCGTCGCAACGGGATCTGGCGTTGCAGTTGGGCGTCAGTCGGGCTTCGTTACGTGAGGCGCTGTCGTCGCTGAGTGCCCTCGGCGTGGTCAGCATTCAGCCGGGAAAAGGTGTTTTCGTGCAGTCACCGGTGGAATTGTCGCGCGGTGAGAATGCTCCGGGCTGGTCGTTCGCGGCGCAAGCTTCGCCGCTGGATATTTTTCAACTTCGCTATGCGCTGGAAGGCTTCGCCGCCGGACTGGCGGCGGTGACGCTGAGCACGTTCGATCTGGATGCGCTGGAGGACAACGTGGCGGCGATGCGCGAACAATTGAAGGCTGGCGACTTCGAAGCGGCGGCGAAACTGGACTTCGAATTCCATCGACGAATCCTGCTGGCCAGCGGCAATCAGGCGATGCTGAGCATCCTCACCGCCAGCGCCGAGATCTTTCTGGAGAGCCAGAAACTACCGTTCATCCGCGCCGAACGGGCCATGGAAACCTGGCAGGAGCACCGCAAGATCCTTCGCGCACTGGCCCGTCGGGCCTCGGGCGCTGCACAAAAAGCCATGCAGGAGCACGTGCGCAACGCCGCACTGCGCACCGGAATCGCCTTCATCGCCCCCGCCACGGCGTGACCAGAGCTATACCCAAACTCATGGGGCACCATAGCAAGACTCAATCATCTGCGGCTTCCTGAACCGGGGCAGGGCGGATATGATGGGCCACGTTTTTTTGCTTACAACCTGGAGAATTCCATGAGCAGCGATCTTATCAAACACGTTAGCGACGCTAGCTTCGAAGCCGACGTACTCAAGGCCGAAGGCGCTGTCCTGGTCGACTACTGGGCTGAATGGTGCGGCCCTTGCAAAATGATCGCTCCGGTTCTGGACGAGATTGCCGAGACTTACAAAGGCAAGCTGACCGTTGCCAAACTGAACATCGACGAGAACCAGGAAACCCCGGCCAAGCACGGCGTGCGTGGTATCCCGACACTGATGCTGTTCAAGAACGGCAACGTTGAAGCGACCAAAGTCGGCGCCCTGTCGAAGTCGCAACTGGCTGCTTTCCTCGACGCCAACATCTAAGCGTCGCTGTAAAGTGCCTGAAAAAAAGCCCCGCAATTAGCGGGGCTTTTTGCGTATTCAGGGCTAGACGCTCCGAAACTCAGGTGGTACATTCGGCCCCGCACTGGTTTCTCCACTGCCCCCTGCTAGCCGTCGCCGACGCACTCCTTTTCGAATAAGTACGCGATCCTGTCGCCTTCTCTGCGGCGCGGCCTCATTAAGCCAAAAGCTTAATTTCCCCCCTCCATAAATGATTACGTCATTCCTATATGAATCTGACTGAACTCAAGCAAAAGCCGATTACCGAACTGCTCGAATTGGCCCAACTGATGGGCATAGAAAATATGGCCCGTTCGCGCAAGCAGG
>NZ_JBIUWQ010000006.1:86753-97337 GCF_044743525.1 Pseudomonas sp. NPDC087598
CGTGGTGTGCGTGGTGTCCCGCGGTGTGCTCTCCCGACCCCGGGTTAGTCCCCCGCCGATTTTCGGTTTGTTTGCCCCCCTGCTGAAAAAGCACGCTAAAAGCGGCGAGGAAATCTCCGGTGATGGCGTGCTGGAGATTCTCCAGGACGGCTTCGGCTTCCTGCGCTCCGCTGACGCTTCCTACCTGGCCGGCCCTGACGATATCTACGTTTCGCCAAGCCAGATCCGCCGTTTCAACTTGCGCACCGGTGACACCATCGTTGGCAAGATCCGCCCTCCGAAGGAAGGCGAGCGGTATTTCGCCCTGCTCAAGGTCGACACGATCAACTTCGATCGTCCGGAGAACGCGAAAAACAAGATTCTCTTCGAGAACCTGACTCCGCTGTTCCCGACCGTGCGCATGAAGATGGAAGCCGGTAACGGTTCCACCGAAGACTTGACCGGTCGCGTGATCGACCTGTGCGCCCCGATTGGCAAAGGCCAGCGTGGTCTGATCGTGGCACCGCCGAAAGCCGGTAAAACGATCATGCTGCAAAACATCGCAGCGAACATCGCCCGTAACAACCCTGAAGTTCATCTGATCGTGCTGCTGATCGACGAGCGTCCGGAAGAAGTAACCGAAATGCAGCGCACCGTGCGCGGCGAAGTGGTTGCCTCGACCTTTGACGAGCCGCCGACCCGTCACGTACAGGTTGCCGAAATGGTGATCGAGAAGGCCAAACGCCTGGTCGAACACAAGAAAGACGTGGTGATCCTGCTCGACTCCATTACCCGTCTGGCCCGTGCCTACAACACCGTGATCCCGAGCTCCGGCAAGGTACTGACCGGTGGTGTCGATGCCCACGCCCTGGAGAAGCCAAAGCGTTTCTTCGGTGCTGCGCGTAACATCGAAGAAGGCGGCTCGCTGACCATTATCGCCACCGCGCTGGTTGAAACCGGCTCGAAGATGGACGAAGTGATCTACGAAGAGTTCAAGGGTACCGGCAACATGGAGCTGCCTCTGGATCGCAAGATCGCCGAGAAGCGCGTCTTCCCGGCCATCAACATCAACCGTTCCGGCACCCGCCGCGAAGAGTTGCTGACCGCCGACGACGAACTGCAGCGCATGTGGATTCTGCGCAAGCTGCTGCACCCGATGGACGAAGTGGCTGCCATCGAGTTCCTGGTCGACAAGCTGAAAACGACCAAGACCAACGACGAGTTCTTCTTGTCGATGAAGCGCAAGTAATACGAAACACGTTTAAAAAGGAGCGCCCGAAAGGGCGCTTTTTTTTGCACTGGTGTATTTGTATCTAGATTGAAATTTTCCCGGCTGGTAAGTTGCGCCCTCTCCTTGGACGATGTATCCAGAACTGGAAAGGGTTTTCATGCACACGTTTGGCAATCGCCGTGATATCGACGGATTACGGGCTCTGGCGGTTATTCCCGTTGTACTTTTTCATTTCGGATTCAGTACATTCAGCGGCGGTTTTGTCGGCGTTGACGTGTTCTTCGTCATTTCCGGTTTCCTGATCACCGGTATTCTGTTTCGGGAAATCAGCGCGCAGCGTTTCAGCTTCATTGATTTCTGGGCCCGTCGGGCCCGGCGCATCATTCCGGCACTGACAGTGGTCATGGTAGTCACGCTGGCGTTGGGCTGGTTGTTGCTGACAGCAAAAGACTATTCCGAACTGGGACGAACGGTGCGCTATCAGTCGCTGTTCATCTCCAACATTCTGTTCATGCGCGAAGACGGCTACTTCCAGCCGGCTTCAGACCTGAAACCGCTGCTGCACACCTGGTCGCTGGCGGTGGAAGAGCAGTACTACATTTTCTTCCCGTTGCTGATGGCCTTGCTGGTCCGTTATGTACGTCATTGGCGCTGGATGCTGTTTGCGGTACTGCTGGTGTCGTTCGGCTTGAACATTCACTACATCGAACACAAGCCGGAATTCACCTTCTTCTCGCTGCCAACCCGGGCCTGGGAGCTGTTGTGCGGCGCAATGCTCGCGGTGACGCCGGCGCCGAAACAGCCCGTGCGGCCGTGGCTGTACCAGATTGTCGGTCTCGCCGGGCTGACAGCCGTGCTGTTCGCGGTGTTCACTTTTGACAAGTCCACCGTATTCCCTGGCTGGGCGGCCCTGCTGCCGGTGTTGGGGACGACGGCGCTGATCTGGTCGGGTGCACAAGGTGCGAGCTGGACGGCGCGACTGTTGAGTCTGCGCGTGCTGGTCTGGGTCGGTTTGCTCTCTTACTCGCTTTACCTGTGGCACTGGCCGGTCTATGTCTACGCCAATGCCATTTCGATCGACGGCATTCAGCCTGTGGAGGCCATCGGCTGGATCGCTCTGGCGTTGGGCCTTGCGTGGCTGAGCCTGCGCTATGTCGAGTTGCCGTTCCGGGAAAAGCGCCTGCTGGCTTCGCGCAATGCAGTGTTGGCCGGTGCGGTGGCGACCATCGCTGTGTTGGTGGCGACAGGGTCGGCAATCCGTTCGGCCGATGGTGTACCTCAGCGTCTGACCGGCAAGGCACTGGAATACGCACAGTCCCGTGAATGGCGGGCCGGGCAGATGAAATGCATGTTGGTCACCCAGGACAAATCGCTGGACAAGGCCTGTCTGGTCGGTGGCAATGAAGATGTCCCGGCCACTCAACTGATCTGGGGCGACAGCCACACCGCCGCGTTGCTTCCGGCCATCGAGAGCAATGCCCGTCGCGAAGGGCGCCCGGTCTGGCTGTATAGCATGAGCGCCTGCCCGCCGATTCTCAGTGATGATCCGCGCCAACGCTGCAAGGATTTCAACGAGCAGACCATGGAGCGCGTGCGCAGCCTGGGGATCAAGGATGTGGTGCTGGCGTCCAACTGGAGTCTGTACATGTATGGCCGCGAAGACGGCGACAAAAAGGTTCTGCTCAATCCCGCTGACGATACCGCCCAGGCCGAACAGCGTATGGCTGTGGCGCTCAAGGCGCGAGTGGCAGCGCTGAGAGAGGCGGGTGTGCAAGTCTGGCTGTTCAAGGAAGTGCCGCTGCAACGCAAAGGCATCATCAATCGCCTGACCAGCCTTGCACGGATCGGTCGTTCGGCCGAAGGTCTCGGGCGTCCTCTTGAGGAACATCTGGCGCGGCAGCATTTCATCAGCGGCTTGTTCGAGTCCATGAGCGCTGCCGATCCGGGTGTGCATGTGATTGATCCGACACCGATGATGTGTGCGGGCGGCGTCTGCAGCATCGAGGTCAACGGTCATTCGCAGTACCGGGACGAAGATCACCTGTCGGACGCCGGCAGCGCCCGACTGAGCCCGCTGTTTGCGCCGTTGCTGCTGGGTGTGAGCCACAATTGAGCGATGCCGGGCGCTGACGGGCTGCTGTTTGCCCGTCAGAGCAGGTAGGATGTATGCCTATTTTGAGGGTGCCATCGTCAATGAAATTCAAGGATCTTCGGGATTTCGTGCAGCAGCTTGAGCAGCGCGGAGAGTTGAAACGCATCCAGATTCCCGTCTCGCCGGTGCTGGAAATGACCGAGGTGTGCGACCGCACGCTACGGGCCAAGGGCCCGGCGCTGCTGTTCGAAAAACCGACCGGTTACGACATTCCGGTGCTCGGCAACCTGTTCGGCACCCCCGAGCGGGTCGCGATGGGCATGGGCGCCGAGTCGGTCAGCGAGCTGCGCGAAATCGGCAAGCTGCTGGCTTTCCTCAAGGAGCCGGAGCCGCCGAAGGGCTTGAAAGACGCGTGGTCGAAACTGCCGATCTTCCGCAAGATCATCTCGATGGCGCCAAAAGTCGTCAAAGACGCGGTGTGCCAGGAAGTGGTCATCGAAGGCGACGACGTCGACCTGGCGATGCTGCCAGTGCAGACCTGCTGGCCTGGCGACGTCGGTCCGCTGATCACCTGGGGGCTGACCGTCACCAAAGGCCCGAACAAGGAACGCCAGAACCTCGGCATCTACCGTCAGCAAGTGATCGGCCGCAACAAGGTGATCATGCGCTGGCTCAGCCACCGTGGCGGCGCGCTGGACTATCGCGAATGGTGCGAGAAGCATCCCGGCCAACCGTTCCCGGTGTCCGTGGCCCTTGGCGCGGACCCGGCAACTATTCTCGGCGCCGTGACCCCGGTGCCGGACAGCCTTTCCGAATATGCCTTCGCCGGCCTGCTGCGCGGTAACCGCACCGAGCTGGTCAAGTGCCGAGGCAACGACCTGCAAGTGCCGGCCACCGCCGAGATCATCCTCGAAGGCGTGATTCATCCGGGCGAAATGGCCGACGAAGGCCCGTACGGCGACCACACCGGTTACTACAACGAAGTCGACAGCTTTCCGGTATTCACTGTCGAGCGCATCACCCACCGGATCAAGCCGATCTACCACAGCACCTACACCGGCCGTCCGCCGGATGAACCGGCGATCCTCGGTGTGGCGCTCAACGAAGTGTTCGTGCCGATCCTGCAGAAGCAGTTCCCGGAGATCACCGACTTCTACCTGCCGCCGGAAGGCTGCTCGTACCGCATGGCCATCGTGACCATGAAGAAGTCGTATCCAGGGCATGCCAAGCGCGTGATGCTCGGTGTCTGGTCGTTTTTGCGACAGTTCATGTACACCAAGTTCGTTATCGTCACCGACGACGACATCAACGCCCGGGACTGGAACGACGTGATCTGGGCCATCACCACGCGCATGGACCCCAAGCGTGACACGGTGATGATCGATAACACGCCGATCGACTACCTCGACTTCGCCTCGCCGATTTCCGGCCTGGGTTCGAAAATGGGCCTCGATGCCACCCACAAGTGGCCGGGCGAAACCACTCGCGAGTGGGGCCGCGTGATCGTCAAGGACGACGCCGTCACCCAACGGATCGATGCCATCTGGAATCAGTTAGGAATAGATTGATGCGTGTAACCCTGCAGCCCTCCGGAGCGGTGCTTGAGATACGGCCCGGCGAGCGGATTCTTGATGGTGCGCGGCGCCTGGGCTACGAATGCCCGCAAAGCTGCCGCAACGGCAATTGTCATGTGTGTGCGGCGCTGCTGGTCGAAGGCCGCGTCGAGCAGGCCGGAAAGGTGCATGACCACGGCGAGTTCTACACTTGCATAGCCGAGCCGCTGGAAGACTGCATCCTGCTGTGGGATGGCGTGCTCGCGTTGGGAGAACTGCCGGTGCGCAGCCTGTCGTGTCAGGTCATCGAATGCCGGGACGTCGGCGGCGACACCTGGCGTGTGCGCCTGCGTGCGCCGGCCGGCAAGCCGCCGCGTTATCACGCCGGGCAGTATTTGATGATCGAGCGCGAGAATGGCGAGAAGTCGGCGTTCTCCATGGCGTCGGCCCCACACGGCGGGCGCGATCTGGAAATTCACGTGCTGGCGCGCGAAGCCAGTGCGTTGAGCTTGATTGAGCAGTTGCAACGCAACGCGATGGTGCGCGTCGAACTGCCGTTCGGCGACACCCATCTGGCCGAATTGCCCGACGGGCCGCTGGTGCTGATCGCCGCGGGTACTGGCATGGGCCAGATCCACAGCCTGATCGAGCATTGCCGCGCCAACGGCTTCAAACACCCGGTGCATCTGTATTGGGGCGTGCGTCGTCCGGAAGACTTCTATCAGATCGAACATTGGGACGAATGGCTGAGGTTGCCGAATCTGTTTCTGCACAAAGTCGTCAGCGACCAGTGCGGCTGGGAAGGGCGCTGCGGAATGCTGCACGAAGCCGTATGTGAGGACTTCCCCGATCTGAAACCTTTGCATGTCTATGCCAGCGGCTCGCCGGCCATGGTCTACGGTACGCTGGACGCCTTGGTCGAAGCGGGGATGGATGCGCATCAGATGCGCGCAGACGTCTTTGCCTACGCGCCGCGCTCTTGAGCCGCGCTCTTGAGCCTCGTTCCTAGAAACGCAGGCCGGTAGTCACCATCGCCGCATTGGCGCCGAGAAACACCAGCTCGGCGGCCAATGAGCCATAGTGAGTACCGACGGACGGAATGATCACCGGCGCAACGCCGTAGCGGTTCAGCGGAATCTTGTCCTTGTAATCACCGCGATAGCCCTGCAACAGCCCTCCCGTGAGTTTCAGATAGACCGGATACTCGCTGCTGTCATAGCGCTTGCCGACATAGGCGTAGTTCGAACGCTGGCGGAACGAGTTGCGAAAAGTTGCTCCGCCAAATACCCAGCCGGAAGCCTGGTTGCGTTCGATACCGATCAAATCCTGATGATTATTGTGGTCAGGGTCAGGCGAGTAATGTCGGGTGTAGACACTGGTTTGTGCATACCAGAAGCCCTTGTCTTGCGTGTCTTCCACTGCCAACGCCTGGCCGGCCTGAGTCATCAGCAGTGCACTCAGCAGTCTTGGGATTTTCATTGTACAGCCTCGGTTTAACGGGATGGCTTGCGCCAGAGGAAGGCCGTTATACGTAGGCGTTCAGCGACGGAAAAGAAAGAAAGTCCGATATTTTAGTAGGAAGTTTCCTGCGCCTTCATGAACGAAACCTGAACAAGCGAAGGCTTATGCATATTTCATTCGGGTATTTAAGATATTTCTGCAATGGTATTAGGCTATATAAAACTGATAGCCGGGGCTGAATATCCCGAATTAGCGCTGTCGGGCATGTCATACATCCTTTAGCACTTTTCGTTTTAGAGTTACTGCTATATGTTCTATCAGGCGAATTGTGCTTACATCTTGTAATACTTGCGGGGCCGAACACTTCCGTCATGACAGCCATTGAATCTGCTTTTGTGAATCTGGCTTACCCTCCGCGGCTCGATCTGGGGCCGCAGTTGACCCACGAACAACTTCTCGTCTCGATGCAGTCGACCATGGCGCGCCACAAGGGCGGTCCCGTGTGGCTGTTCGCTTACGGTTCGCTGATCTGGCGCCCGGAATGTTCGGCGGTGGAGCGGGTGCGTGGGCGCGTGCATGGCTACCATCGCGGCTTGTACCTGTGGTCGCACGAGCATCGCGGCACGCCGGAAATGCCGGGTCTGGTATTCGGTCTGGATCGTGGCGGTTCGTGCAGCGGCTTCGCCTATCGGCTGCCGGAAGACAATCTTGACGCTGCGCTGTACGCCTTGTGGAAACGCGAGATGCCGGTGCCGTCCTATCGGCCACACTGGCTCAATTGCCGACTCGAAGATGGCACTCAGGTACAGGCGTTGGGATTTGTTCTGGAGCGACACCTGCCCAGCTATGCCGGCAACCTGCCGGATCACGTGCTGAGCCAGGTGTTCGAGAGCGCTTGCGGGCGTTACGGCACTACTCGCGATTATGTCGAGCAGACCGCCCACGCCCTGCGCAGTCACGCCATGCCAGACCGAAATCTGGAGGCGCGACTCAAGCGCTGTAAATCACAGGCCGATCAAGCGACCGCTTCACGGCTCTGACTGGCGACTTGCTTGTGCCACAGGGTCGGGGCCAGGAAGGCCATCGACAGCAGGCAAGCGCTCACCAGCAGGACAAAACCACCGTCCCAGCCGAAGTGGTCCACGGTGTAGCCCATCGCTGCGCTGGCCGCGACCGAACCACCCAGATAACCGAACAGGCCGGTAAAGCCCGCAGCCGTACCGGCGGCTTTCTTCGGTGCCAGTTCCAGCGCTTGCAGGCCGATCAGCATCACCGGGCCGTAGATCAGGAAACCGATCGAGAACAGCGCGATCATGTCGACGGTCGGGTTGCCGGCCGGGTTCAGCCAGTAAACCAGGGTCGCCACGGTCACCAACGCCATGAACACCATGCCGGTCAGGCCACGATTGCCACGGAAGATCTTGTCGGACATCCAGCCGCACAGTAGCGTGCCCGGAATCCCCGCCCACTCGTAGAAGAAATAGGCCCACGAGGTTTTATCCACGGTGAAACCCTTGGCTTCCTTGAGGTAAGTCGGTGCCCAGTCCAGCACGCCGTAGCGCAGCAGGTAGACGAAGACGTTGGCCATGGCGATGTACCAGAGCATTTTGTTGCGCAGCACGTATTTGACGAAGATCTCTTTCGCGCTGAATTCGTCTTCGTGGCTGGCGTCGTAGCCTTCCGGGTAGTCGTTCTTGTACTTCTCGATTGGCGGCAGGCCCACCGATTGCGGGGTGTCGCGCATGGTGATGAAGGCAAACACCGCCACGCCCAGTGCCACAGCGGCCGGTACGTAGAACGCCGCGTGCCAGTCGTTGAACAGGCCCATGCCGATCAGGAACAGCGGGCCGATCAGGCCGCCGCCGACGTTATGCGCCACGTTCCACACCGACACCACGCCGCCGCGTTCCTTCTGCGACCACCAGTGCACCATGGTCCGTCCGCTCGGCGGCCAGCCCATACCCTGCGCCCAGCCGTTGATGAACAGCAGAATGAACATCATGGTCACGCTGGACGTCGCCCAAGGCGCGAAACCGAAAATGAACATCACGCCGGCCGAGACCAGCAAGCCGAATGGCAGGAAGTAACGCGGGTTGGAGCGGTCGGACACCAGGCCCATGAGGAATTTCGACAAGCCGTAGGCGATTGCAATCGCCGACATCGCCAGGCCCAGATCACCGCGGCTGTAGCCTTCGTCGATCAGGTACGGCATGGCCAGGGAGAAGTTTTTGCGCAGCAGGTAATAACCCGCGTAGCCAAAGAAAATACCGGCGAAGATCTGCCAGCGCAGGCGTCGGTAAGTGCTGTCTATTTTTTCTTCAGGCAAAGGAGCCTGATGTGCGGCAGGACGAAAGAAAGCAAACATTCAAGAGCTCCAAATTTCTTGTTTTGACTGCGGATGCGAATGTTACAGTTTCGTTACCGAAAATAGCACCGGTTCGCATTGACCAAACAGCGGAAATAGTGGAATTCGCGTGTTCCTTTACGAACCTGTCGCTCAGCTGTAAGAACAGGGCGTTTTTGTCGCGATAGACGTCGGCTGTCATAGACTCCTGATCAGCGACTCCGACTGATTCAACCGAGATAAATGATGGCCCTGAAGTTTCGTATGTTGCTGCCCAGATTGCTGGCAGCGGCCGTAATCGCCGTGTCCGTTCTGGCACTGAGTTACGCCCAGGATTCTGCGGCACCGGGGTTGCGCAATGTCACGGTGTTGATCGTGCGTCATGCGGAAAAACCTGAGGTTGGCAGGGAGCTCAATGCTCGTGGCGAACAGCGCGCCGCAGCTTACGCGGACTATTTCGCCTCTTTGAAGCTGGATGGCCAGACGCTCACGCCGCAGCGTCTGATCGCTACCGCCGACAGTGCCGAAAGCATCCGGCCCCGGCAGACACTGATCCCATTGTCCCAGCGCCTGCAACTGCCGATCGAACAACCTTATACCAATGGCGACTACGACAAACTGGTCGCTCAGTTGCGCAAGAGTAATCAGGCGCAAACAGTGCTGATCGCCTGGCATCACGGGCACATCAATAAGTTGATTGCAGCGTTCGGCGGCGATGGTCCAGCGCTGATCGGCCAGCCGAAATGGCCGGTGGATGTTTACGACTGGCTGATTGTTCTGCGCTTTGATGACAAGGGGCAGTTGATCCAGTCGCGTAGTCAGAAGGTTCAGGAACATCTGATGCCGGGCGACATTGCAGAGTCGCCCGGCAACTAGGCGTCAGCGCACCTGCACCACTACCTTGCCCACAGCCTTGCGCTGGCCAAGATCATTGATCGCCTGTGTCGCATTGCTTAGCGGATAAACCTGCGATACCAGCGGTTTCAACTTGCCCTCGGCAAACCAGCCGAACAATTGCTGGAAGTTCGCCGCGTTGTCCTGTGGCTGGCGTTGGGCGAACGAGCCCCAGAACACCCCGAGCACTGCCGCGCCTTTGAGCAGCGCAAGGTTGACTGGCAGTTCGGGAATGCGCCCGCTGGCGAAACCGACCACCAGCAGACGGCCGTTCCAGGCGATGGCGCGGATGGCCTGGTCGAACAGATCGCCACCGACCGGATCGTAAATCACGTCGGCACCCTGGCCGTCGGTGAGGCGTTTGATTTCGTCCTTGAGGCTGGTTTCGCTGTAGTTGATCAGTTCATCGGCGCCGGCCGCTTTGGCGACTGCCAGTTTCTCGGCGCTGCTGGCGGCGGCGATCACGCGAGCGCCCATGGCTTTGCCGATCTCCACGGCAGCGAGGCCGACACCGCCGGAGGCACCGAGCACCAGCAGGGTTTCGCCCGGTTGCAGATGGGCGCGTTGCTTGAGCGCGTGCATCGAGGTGCCATAGGTCATGCTGAAGGCAGCGGCGGTGTTGAAGTCCATCGACGGCGGAATCGGCAGTACGTTATAGCCCGGCACTGCAACCTGTTCGGCGAAGCTGCCCCAGCCGGTCAGCGCCATGACCCGGTCGCCGACCTTGAGATGACTGACCTTTTCGCCGACTTCGCGGACCACGCCAGCGGCCTCTCCGCCCGGGGAGAACGGGAAGGGTGGTTTGAACTGGTACTTACCCTCGATGATCAGCGTGTCCGGGAAGTTGACCCCGGCGGCGTGCACGTCCAGCAGGATTTCGTTCTTTTTCGCGACAGGGCTGGCGACGTCTTCCAGCACCAGCGATTCGGCAGGGCCGAAGGCTTTGCACAGCACGGCTTTCATCAGGGCTATTCCTTTGGGAGTGATGGCCGATAAGTGTAGGTGTGTCAGTCAACGGGTCAACGAGCAT
>NZ_JBIUWQ010000006.1:97347-150931 GCF_044743525.1 Pseudomonas sp. NPDC087598
GAGCGAATGGTGAAAGCGTGGATCATGTTGTTGCTGGCCCTGTCTCTGCCTGTGGCAGCGCTGGCCGAAGAAGCCAAAGAAGGCGAAGCGCCGAAGGTCAACTACATCACCCTGAGCCCGCCATTTGTGGGCAACTACGGGCTGGACGGGACGCCGAAGCTGAAGGTCTACAAGGCCGACGTGGCGCTGCGCGTAACGGGCGAAGAGTCGACCAAACTGGTCAAGGCCAACGAGCCGCTGATTCGCAATCAACTGGTTGCGCTGTTCACCCAGCAGACCACCGAGGCGATGGGCAGCATCGAGGGCAAGGAAAAGCTGCGTCAGGAAGCGCTGAAGCAGACTCAGCAAGTGATGAATGACGAGACCGGCAAACCGGTGGTTGAGGATCTGTTGTTCAACAACCTGATCATTCAATAAGTCATTTGTTGTCCGGGCTGGCCCTATCGCGAGCAGGCTCACTCTTACAATTGGAATGCGTTCCCCTGTAGGAGTGAGCCTGCTCGCGATGGCGATGTTTCAGGCAACATATTCTTCAGGGTTTGAGGGCGATCACCGCCGCCCATTGCTCTGCTGTCACCGGCATCACCGACAACCGCGAGCCCTTCTGCACCAACGGCATCTCGGCCAGCGCCGTCTGCTGCTTCAGATAATCAAGCTTCAACACCCGCGCAAACGTCTCGACGTGTTCGACGTCAATCGCACTCCAGGCATTCTTTTCCGGCGTAGCCTTCGGATCGAAATAATGACTTTCCGGCTCCAGTGCGGTGGGATCCGGGTACGCCGCCTCGATTATTTTTCCGATCCCGGCAATCCCGGGCTCCGGGCAGCTGGAATGGTAGAAAAAGAACTCATCTCCCAACGCCATCGCCCGCAGGAAATTGCGTGCCTGATAGTTGCGAACCCCGTCCCAGCGCGCTTTGCCGAGTTTTTCCAGACCTTTGATCGAGAGCTCGTCCGGCTCGGATTTCATCAGCCAATAGGCCATGCTTTTTGCTCCTGGAGCGTTGATTGGGCAAGTTGTCGGGCAATTTTATGACAAACCGACGGTCGGTTGACGTCAGCGTTTGCGTGCAGGTTCACGTTGCCGCAAAATGCCGGCCTTTAAAGCTTGACGCTGCTGCACGGCCTACGAATGGAAACCGCTGCTGTCATCGTGATGATGTGCCTTGAGGGGGGCAATCGATGAAACGCAAACCGGATTTGCTGTGGACTTTGGTGATTTTGTTCGGCCTCGGTGTCGTGACCACCGGTTATGCGCAGAGCCTGTGGGCCAACAAGGCCGATGCTCCGATTGAAGTGGCGCAACAGGTTCAACAGTCGACAGCCTTCAAGCGCTGAAACTGCCTTCCCGACGCCGCTGATCTGCGCGGCGTCCTATTCCGCGAAATACCATGCCTTGTCGGTGACCGTGCCTTGTAACGGTACATCCCAACTCGCCTGCGCCAGTCGTTCGACTTTCTGACATTCATGGGCCAGCCCCAGCAGCGTCGGCTTGCGCCAGTTCTGGCGCCGCGCCAGGTACGCCAGGCTGCGATCATAAAAGCCGCCGCCCATCCCCAGCCGTCCACCGACGTCGTCAAATCCCACCAGTGGTAACAACACCAGGTCCAGCGTCCAGATTTTCCGCTGGCGCGCCAATTGCGCACGCGGTTCGAGGATTCGGAAGCGATTGGGTTTGAGTTTCTCGCCGGGGCGGATGCGCTGGAAGACCATTTTGGTTCGCGGCCAGGCGCTGAGTACCGGCAAATATGTGGCCTTGCCTCGGCGCTGTGCTTCGCGCAGCAGCAGTCGCGGGTCGATTTCACCGTCGGTGGGCAGGTACAGGGAGATATGTTTTGCCCGGCGAAAATGCGGGTCTTGTGCCAGTTGCCGGAACAGGCCTTTGGCGGCCTGCCGTTGTTCACCGGGAGTCAGTGAACGGCGCGCCTTGCGCAGCAGGCGACGGAGTTGCGGGCGGGGCAGTAGCGCGGGTTCGGTCATGGTTCGGCTTCGGCAGGTTGGACGAAAACGTACGCATAAAAAATCCGATGGCGGTTTTCACCGACATCGGATTCGAATCAGGCTCCCCGGATGAACCGCTGTCAACTTAGCCCTTGAACCCGAAAGTTCAAGGTGGAAGATGCAGTAGACTTTAAGGCTTTCCGTCTGGCGGACATGCACACCAGCCCAACGTGCAACTTCCAGGGTAGTGCGAATCGGCTCAGGGACATCGTCAACTGGCAAGCACCCCAGGGAGTGCCGCGAGTATACCTCAAGCGGCCTGGCGAATCAGCCCTTGCTGATGTCCGGATCGTCGGCCAGCACCAGATCGACACGATCAAGCAAGTCGCGCACCTGTTCACGGGTCGAGCCGCTGGCCTGGATGTCCGAGCGCTCTTCTTTGTGCAAGAGGTCGTGGGTGATGTTCAGCGCGGCCATCACGGCAATACGGTCGGCACCGATGACTTTGCCGCTGCTGCGGATCTCGCGCATCTTGCCGTCCAGGTAGCGTGCGGCACTGACCAGATTGCTGCGTTCTTCCTGCGGGCAGATGATCGAATACTCTTTATCGAGGATCTGCACGGTAACGCTATTGCTTGAACTCATGAGTCTTGCTCCAGGGCCTTGAGGCGCGAAATCATCGATTCGACCTTACGCCGGGCGATTTCGTTTTTTTCAATGAGGTGCGCGCGTTCCTCGCGCCAGGTCTTTTCCTGAGCTAGTAAGAGTCCGTTTTGGCTCTTTAGTTGCTCGACTCGGCCAATCAGCAGTTCGAGTCTGGCCATCAGCGCTTGCAGGTCGTTGTCTTCCATTGTGTTCACTGTCTGATGGGTTAGCTGGCGGACAGCCTTTAATAGTCTTGGCGAGTCTGTCGATGTAGGATACAAGGCCTTCATTCTAGACATAGCGCCGTCTGGCGCCTAGCTGCCCATGACCATTGCGAATTCCCCGTACCAAGCCTTTGCCACCCTGCTGACTTCCAGCGGCCACAACGTCTCGCCTGCCGAACTGCATGGCGTGCTGCTCGGACGCAGTTGCGCCGGTGCCGGCTTCGATAACGAAGGCTGGCTGATCGACGCCGCCGAACTGCTCGAAGGCGACATCCAGGACAACGTCCGCAACGCCCTGATCGGCTTGCAAGAGATGGTCAAAGGCGAGCTGACCGGCGACGACGTCACCGTCGTTCTGCTGCTGCCGACCGATGACGCACCGCTGGCCGACCGCGCCGCTGCATTGGGCGAGTGGTGCCAAGGCTTCCTCAGCGGCTTCGGCCTGAACTGCCGCGACAGCAGCATGCTCAGCACTGAAGCCACCGAAGTGCTGCAGGATCTGGCCGCCATTTCCCAGGTGCAAGACGCCCTGGAAGAATCCGAAGACGGCGAAACCGACTACATGGAAGTCATGGAGTACCTGCGCGTCGCGCCGCTGCTGCTGTTCTCGGAAACCAAGAAAGCCGACGTGCCGCCAGCCGCCAAGCCGTCGCTGCATTAATCGCGTGCCAAGGAAAGCCATCTGCCCATGACCCATATCCCGAAAGCGGAATACAGCCGTCGCCGCAAGGCCTTGATGGCGCAGATGGAACCCAACAGCATCGCGATCCTGCCCGCCGCCGCGGTGGCGATCCGCAACCGCGACGTCGAGCACGTCTACCGCCAGGACAGCGATTTTCAGTACCTCAGCGGGTTTCCCGAGCCACAGGCCGTCATCGTCTTGATGCCCGGCCGCGAGCACGGCGAATACGTGCTGTTCTGCCGTGAGCGCAACGCCGAACGCGAATTGTGGGACGGTCTGCGCGCAGGGCAGGAAGGCGCGATCCGCGACTTCGGCGCCGACGACGCTTTCCCGATCACCGACATCGACGACATTCTCCCGGGCCTGATCGAAGGTCGTGACCGGGTGTACTCGGCGATGGGCAGCAACCCCGAATTCGACCGCCACCTGATGGACTGGATCAACGTGATCCGCTCTAAAGCGCACCTCGGCGCCCAGCCACCGAACGAATTCGTTGCCCTGGATCATCTGCTGCACGACATGCGCCTGTATAAATCGGCGGCAGAAATGAAGGTGATGCGCGAAGCCGCACGCATCTCGGCGCAAGCTCATATCCGCGCGATGCAGGCCAGTCGGGCCGGGCTTTACGAATACAGTCTCGAAGCCGAACTCGACTACGAATTCCGCAAGGGTGGGGCGAAGATGCCGGCCTACGGTTCGATCGTCGCCGCCGGGCGCAACAGCTGCATCCTGCATTACCAGCAGAATGACGCGTTGCTCAAGGACGGCGATCTGGTGCTGATCGACGCCGGTTGCGAGATCGATTGCTACGCCAGCGACATCACTCGCACCTGGCCGGTCAACGGCAAGTTTTCGCCCGAGCAGAAAGCGATCTACGAATTGGTATTGGCTTCGCAGGAAGCCGCTTTCGCCGAAATCGCGCCGAACAAACACTGGAACCAGGCCCATGAAGCTACCGTTCGAGTGATTACCAGCGGATTGCTGAGGTTGGGGCTGCTGGAAGGTGACGTCGACGAGTTGATTGCGACCGAGGCCTATAAAGCGTTTTACATGCACCGTGCCGGCCACTGGCTGGGCATGGATGTGCACGACGTCGGCGAGTACAAGGTCGGCGGCGAATGGCGCGTGCTGGAGGTCGGCATGGCGCTGACCGTGGAGCCGGGTATCTACATTGCCCCGGACAACCAGAACGTAGCGAAGAAATGGCGCGGCATTGGCGTGCGCATTGAGGACGACGTGGTAGTGACCAAAATGGGCTGTGAAATCCTCACCAACGGCGTACCCAAAACCGTCGCCGAGATCGAAGCGCTGATGGCGCAAGCACGGACACACGCAGCATGAGTCGAGTCAATCTGGCAATCATCGGTGGCGGCCTGGTCGGCGCCAGTCTGGCGTTAGCCTTGCAGGCCGGGGCCAAAGCCCGTGGCTGGAAGATCGTGCTGATCGAACCGTTCGCTCCCGGCGACAGCTGGCAGCCGAGCTACGACGCACGTTCGTCAGCGCTGTCCTTTGGCTCGCGGCAGATCTATCAACGGCTGGGCGTGTGGCAGGAGATCTCTCGCCGCGCCGAGCCGATCAAACAGATCCACGTCTCCGACCGTGGCCGCTTCTCCACCGCGCGTTTGTCGGCGATGGAAGAGGGCGTGCCGGCGCTCGGTTACGTGGTGGAAAACGCCTGGCTCGGTCAGTGCCTGTGGCAGCACATCGACAAAGACGTGATCAGTTGGCGTTGTCCGGCGGAAGTCACGCGCATGGAGCCGCTGCCGGATGGCTATCGCCTGACCCTCAACGATGAAACCACGCTTGAATGCGACCTCGCGGTGCTCGCCGATGGCGGGCGCTCAGGGCTGCGCGAGCAATTGGGCATCAACGTGCGCAAGCGTCCGTACAACCAGAGTGCGCTGATCGCCAACATCACCCCGAGTGAAGCGCACAACGGCATGGCCTTCGAGCGCTTCACCGATGAAGGGCCGATGGCGCTGCTGCCGCTGCCGGAAAATCGCTGCGCGCTGGTCTGGACGCGTCTGGGTATGGACGCGCAGCGACTGGCGGACTTGAGCGAGCGTGATTTTCTCAGCGAATTGCAGGGTGTGTTCGGTTATCGCCTTGGCACCTTGAAACAAGTCGGTGCGCGACATTTGTATCCGTTGTCGCTGGTCGAAGCTGAAGAACAAGTGCGCTCGCATCTGGCCGTGCTCGGCAACGCAGCACATAGCCTGCATCCGATTGCCGGGCAGGGTTTCAACCTGTCTCTGCGCGATGCCGATGCCTTGGCCGTCGCTCTGTTGACCAGCGACAAACCGCTCGGCGATTTCGCCACGTTGCAGGCGTATCGCGAGCGTCAGCGTCTCGATCAGGACCTCACCGTCGGCTTCTCCGATCAGGTCACGCGGCTGTTTGGCAGCACGCAGCCGCTGGTCTCGCTGGGCCGCAACATCGGGCTGCTCGGCCTCGATCTGCTGCCGCCGGCCAAGCGCTGGTTTGCGCGTCAGGCCATGGGGTTGGGAACACGTCCGGATGCGTAACTGGTTGATGCGTTCGTTCGGCAAGGCGCGGTTGATGCGCTGGGTGATGACTTTCTATCCGCCATACCTTGGCGCCGGTGTGCGGGTGCGGCACATCAGTGATGACTTCCGCGACATTCAGGTGTCGATGGGGTTGGGCTGGTACAACCGCAATTACGTCGGCACGCAGTTCGGCGGCAGTCTGTATTCGATGGTCGATCCGTTTTTCATGCTGATGCTCATGGAAAACCTCGGCTCGCGTTACATCGTCTGGGACAAGGCCGCCGATATCGACTTTATTGCACCGGGCAAAGGCCCGGTGTTCGCCCGCTTCACCATCGACGACACCTTGCTCGACGAGGTCCGCCGGCAAACTGCCAGTGGAGAGAAATACCTGCCGCAGTTGCAGGTCGACATTCATGACGGCGCCGGCAACCTTGTGGCGCGGGTCGGTAAAACCCTTTACGTGCGGCTCAAGCCGCAAGCGAGACAGGCTTAAAGCATGGAAATGCGCGCAGATCTGCTGATTGTCGGAGCCGGAATGGTCGGCAGCGCCCTGGCGCTGGCGTTGCAGGACAGCGGGCTGGAAGTGTTGCTGCTCGACGGCAGTCCGTTGAGCGTCAAGCCGTTCGATGCCGACGCGGCGTTTGAACCGCGTGTCAGTGCGCTGTCGGCGGCCAGCCAGCGAATCCTCGAACGTCTCGGCGTCTGGGATGGCATCGCCAAGCGCCGCAGCAGTCCGTACACCGACATGCACGTGTGGGACGGCAGCGGCACCGGGCAGATTCACTTTTCAGCAAGCAGCGTGCACGCCGATGTCCTCGGCCATATCGTCGAGAACCGCGTGGTCCAGGATGCTTTGCTCGACCGTTTGCACGACTGCGATCTGGGCATGCTGGCCAATGCGCGGCTGGAACAGATGCGTCGTTCCGGCGATGACTGGCTGCTGACCCTGGCCGATGGTCGGCAATTGCGTGCGCCGCTGGTGATTGCTGCGGATGGCGCCAATTCGGCCGTACGCCGTCTGACCGGCGTGGCGACCCGCGAATGGGATTATCTGCATCACGCCATCGTCACCAGCGTGCGCAGCAGCAAACCGCACCAGATGACCGCATGGCAGCGCTTCACCGATCACGGTCCGCTGGCGTTTCTGCCGCTGGAGCGCGACGGCCAGCAGGATTGGTGCTCGATCGTCTGGTCGACCACACCGAGCGAGGCCGAGCGTTTGATGGCGCTGGATGAAGCGGATTTCTGCCGTGAACTGGAGCGCGCCTTTGAGGGGCGTCTCGGCGAAGTGATCAGCGCTGATCCACGGCTGTGTGTGCCGCTGCGCCAGCGCCACGCCAAGCGTTATGTCGCCGAAGGGCTGGCGCTGATTGGTGACGCCGCGCACACCATTCACCCGTTGGCGGGGCAGGGTGTGAACCTCGGTTTCCTTGACGCCGCCGTTCTGGCCGAGGTGCTGCTGCAAGCCGCTGAACGCGGTGAGCGTCTGGCGGACGTGAAAGTGCTGAGCCGCTACGAGCGTCGGCGCATGCCACACAATCTGGCGCTGATGGCGGCGATGGAAGGGTTTGAGCGGTTGTTCCAGGCGGATCCGCTGCCGCTGCGCTGGTTGCGTAACACTGGTTTGAAACTGGTCGAGCAGATGCCGGAGGCCAAGGCTCTCTTTGTGCGTGAAGCTCTCGGGTTGACCGGTGATCTTCCAGCTCTCGCCAAACCCTGAGATCGACAGGGCCTTGTGGCGAGGGAGCTTGCTCCCGCTGGGCTGCGCAGCAGCCCCAAATTCAGCGCTTGCCAAAATGGGGAGTCCTTCGGCCTCCAGCGGGAGCAAGCTCCCTCGCCACAGAGGCCGGTGATTTCAGGCTGTGCAACATCTGGTAACTCCTTCAAAAAGTGTTCGATTGAGATGGTAAATGTGAGTCCTTATCATTTGGCCCACATTTCCCGACCGAGAGACCACTCCCATGTTGGCACCCAAGCGTCTTCTGACCGCACTGGCCTTGACCCTGATCGGCAGCACCACGGCCCAGGCCGCGGATGAGGTGGTGGTTTACTCGTCGCGCATCGATGAGCTGATCAAACCGGTGTTCGATGCCTACACCGCCAAGACCGGGGTGAAGATCAAGTTCATCACCGACAAGGAAGCGCCGCTGATGCAGCGCATCAAGGCCGAAGGCGAGAACGCCACCGCCGACCTGCTGCTGACCGTCGATGCCGGCAACCTCTGGCAGGCCGAGCAGATGGGCATCCTCCAGCCGTTCACCTCGAAGACCATCGACACCAACATTCCCGCTCAATACCGCTCGTCGAGCCATGCCTGGACCGGCTTGAGCCTGCGCGCGCGGACCATCGCCTATTCCACTGATCGGGTGAAGCCGGGTGAGTTGACCACCTACGAAGCGCTGGCCGACAAGAACTGGGAAGGGCGCCTGTGCCTGCGCACGGCGAAGAAGGTCTACAACCAGTCGCTGACCGCAACCATGATCGAAGTCCATGGTGCCGAGAAGACCGAGAAGATCCTCAAGGGCTGGGTCAACAACCTGTCCACCGACGTGTTCTCCGATGACGTCGCGGTGCTTGAAGCGATCAACGCTGGCCAGTGCGACGTCGGCATCGTCAACACTTACTACTACGGTCGTCTGCACAAGCAGAAGCCGGATCTGCCAGTGAAACTGTTCTGGCCGAATCAGGCGGATCGCGGCGTTCACGTCAACCTGTCGGGTATCGGCCTGACCAAACACGCGCCGCACCCGGAAGCCGCCAAAGCTTTGGTTGAGTGGATGACTACGCCTGAGGCGCAGAAAATCTTCGCCGACGTAAACCAGGAATTCCCGGCCAACCCGGCGGTGAAACCTTCGGAAGAAGTAGCGGCGTGGGGCCAGTTCGTGGCGGATACCTTGCCGGTGGAAGTGGCGGGCAAGCGTCAGGCCGAGGCGATCCGCATGATGGATCGGGCGGGTTGGAACTGAGTCTGCTGTTGTAAAGATCAAAAGATCGCAGCCTTCGGCAGCTCCTACATGAGATCACCTGTAGGAGCTGCCGGAGGCTGCGATCTTTTTGCTTTTTTCCCTACACTCCACGATTTTCCCGCGAGACCTTCGAAGTGGCCCACCCCGCCCAACGCCGCTGGTACCCCATCGTCTTCGCCATCGCCGCGTTGGTGCTGTTACCCCTGAGCGTCCTGCTGCTCTCCTGGCAGACCATCGATCAGCAGATCTGGTCACACCTGTGGGAAACCCAGATGCCGCGCCTGCTCGGCAACACCTTGACGCTGGTCGTCGGCGTCGGTGTCGGCGTGACGCTGCTCGGCGTCAGTCTTGCCTGGCTCACCAGCCTCTGCGAATTCCCCGGGCGGCGCTGGCTCGACTGGGCGTTGATGCTGCCGTTCGCCATCCCGGCCTACGTGCTGGCCTTCGTCTTCGTCGGCTTGCTGGATTTCGCCGGCCCGGTGCAAACGCTGCTGCGCGAATGGTTCGGCTCAGGCCTGCGGCTACCGCGAGTGCGCTCCACTGGCGGGGTGATTGTGGTGTTGGTGCTGGTCTTTTATCCCTACGTCTATCTGCTGGCGCGCACCGCGTTCCTTGCACAGGGCAAAGGCCTGATGGAAGCCGCACGGGTGCTCGGGCAATCGCCGTGGCAAGCGTTCTGGCGCGTGGCGTTGCCGATGGCGCGACCGGCGATCGGCGCGGGTGTAGCGCTGGCACTGATGGAAACCCTGGCGGACTTCGGTGCGGTTTCGGTATTCAATTTCGACACCTTCACCACGGCGATCTACAAAACCTGGTACGGCTTCTTCAGCCTGCCGAGCGCGGCGCAACTGGCCAGCCTGTTGTTGCTGGTGGTGATGCTGGTGCTGTACGGCGAGCGCCGAGCGCGCGGGGCCAACCGGGCGAGCAACGAGCGGCCACGGGTCAAGGCCCTGTACCACTTGCGCGGGCTCAAGGCGTTCGCGGCGATGAGCTGGTGCGGTCTGGTCTTCGCTTGCGCGTTCGTGATTCCGCTGCTGCAACTGATTGTCTGGTTCTGGCAGCGTGGGCGCTTCGATCTGGATGAACGCTACGCCGGGCTGATTCTGCACACCCTGTATCTGGGCGGCATGGCGGCGCTGATCACGGTCAGCGTCGCGTTGTTGCTGGCGTTTGCCCGACGGTTGGCGCCGACACGGGCGATCCGCTCCGGGGTCAGTCTGGCCAACCTCGGTTATGCCTTGCCGGGCTCGGTGCTGGCGGTGTCGATCATGCTGGCGTTCAGTTATCTGGATCGCGAACTGGTGATCCCGCTCTCGGGCTGGCTCGGTGGCGCCGGCAAACCCTTGCTGCTGGGCAGTCTGGCGGCGCTGCTGATGGCTTATCTGGTGCGATTCATCGCTGTTGCCTACGGGCCGCTGGAAAACAGTCTGGCGCGTATACGGCCATCTTTGCCCGAAGCGGCACGTAGCCTGGGTGTCAGTGGGCCGCGACTGTTTTTCAAAGTGTATCTGCCACTTTTGCTGCCCGGCACGTTGAGCGCTGCGTTGCTGGTGTTCGTCGATGTCCTCAAGGAAATGCCCGCGACCCTGCTGATGCGCCCGTTTGGCTGGGACACGCTGGCAGTACGCATCTTCGAAATGACCAGCGAAGGTGAATGGGCGCGGGCGTCGCTGCCGGCATTGACGCTGGTATTGGTCGGGTTATTGCCAGTCATTGGCCTGATCCGCCGCTCGGCGCATCGAAACACTTAGTCGTCAGTCCTGAATCATGCGGCTACAATGCGCGGCATTCGGTGCGGTTCGTCTGACAGATCCATTCGCTGGAATCGGCTGAGAGCCTTCTATTTCAAGGCTTTCAGCCGTGCAGCGGCTGTCCGCACCTTCGCCACGCCCGGAAGGAGAAACCCATGGGACAGCGTACGCCTCTGTATGACCTGCATCTCGCCCTCGGCGCGAAGATGGTCGATTTTGGCGGTTGGGACATGCCACTGCATTACGGCTCGCAGGTCGAGGAGCACCACGAAGTGCGCCGCGATTGCGGGGTGTTCGATGTTTCCCACATGACCGTAATTGATGTCACCGGTGTTCAGGCCAAAGCCTGGCTGCAGCATTTGCTGGCCAATAACGTCGAGCGCCTGCACCGCCCCGGCCGTGCGTTGTACAGCACCATGCTCAACGAGCGCGGCGGCATCGTCGACGACATGATCGTCTACCGTCTCGAGGACGGTTATCGGCTGGTGGTCAACGCCTCCACCCGTGATCAGGACCTGGCCTGGATGAACGCGCAACTGGGCGGTTACGACGTGCAACTGCACGAGCGCTCCGAGCTGGCCATGCTCGCCATTCAAGGCCCGCAGGCCCGGCACAAGATTGCCGAACTGGTCACCCAGTCTCGCGCCTCGCTGATCCAGCACCTCAAACCTTTCGAAGCGCACGTCGACGGCGACTGGTTCATTGCCCGTACCGGTTACACCGGTGAGGACGGTCTGGAAATCGCCTTGCCGGCGGATCAGGCTCCGGCGTTCTTCAACGATCTGGTCGGTGCCGGCATTTCACCGATCGGCCTCGGTGCCCGCGACACCCTGCGCGTTGAGGCCGGGATGAATCTCTACGGTCAGGACATTCATCAGGACGTTTCACCGCTCGCCTCGAACATGGCCTGGAGCATTGCCTGGGAACCGGCCACGCGCCAGTTCATCGGCCGCGCCGCGCTGGAAGCGGAAAAAACCGCCGGGGTTGCGCACAAACTGGTCGGTCTGGTGCTGGAAGAACGCGGTGTTTTGCGTGCTCATCAGGTGGTTCGCATCGCCGATGTTGGCGAAGGAGAGATCACCAGTGGTAGTTTCTCTCCTACGCTAAGCAAATCGATTGCCCTGGCGCGTGTTCCGATGGCAACCGCCGACCGCGCCGAAGTGGAAATCCGTGGCAAGTGGTATCCGGTACGTGTGGTCAAACCGACCTTCGTACGCCATGGCAAAACTTTGATCTAACCTTTTTCGGCGGGCTCGACCGCTGACCTATTTCCTGAGGACACCGAACATGAGCAATATCCCCGCTGAACTGCGTTTTGCCGAAAGTCATGAATGGGCACGTCTGGAAGCCGACGGCACCGTCACCGTGGGCATCAGCGATCACGCGCAAGAAGCGCTGGGTGATGTGGTGTTCGTCGAGTTGACCGAAGTCGGCAAGGTATTCGCCGCCGAAGATCAGGCCGGTGTGGTTGAGTCGGTGAAAGCCGCTTCCGACATCTATTCGCCGATTGGCGGTGAAGTGATTGCAGTCAACGAAGAACTGAGCGCTTCGCCAGAGCAGCTGAACTCCGACCCGTATGGCGCGTGGATCTTCAAGCTCAAGCCAGCTAACGCAGCTGATCTGGACAAGCTGCTCGACGCCGCTGCCTACAAAGCCGCTATCGGCGAATAACCCTGTGGCGAGGGGATTTATCCCCGATGGGGGGCGTAGCCGCCCCCAAATGCTGCTCGCGGATTATCCAGCAGACCCAACGCGGTGGAATACGACGGCTACGCCGCCGATCGGGGATAAATCCCCTCGCCACAGTTGGGTGTGCCTGCCTGTCAGGCTTCGCGCAGGACGGTTTTTACTGCGGCCACCGAACGCTCGACATCGTCCTTGTTCATCGCGGTGAACATCGGCAGTGACACGATCAGCCGACCGACACGCTCGGCCACCGGCAACATCCCTTCTTTGAAACCGCGCTCTCGGTACAAACTCAGCAAGTGAATCGGCGGGTAGTGATAGCCGATGCCGATACCCTGCGCCTGCATTTGCTCCATGAACGTCGCCCGTGCCGGCCGACCGTCCTTGCGCTCCGGCAGCACCAGTTGGAACAGATGCCAGTTGCTGTTGGTGAAATCCGCCGGCGGCAGTTGTGCGCCATAAACAGCTTCGAAATCCTCGCCAAAGCATTTGAAGTAGTGCCGGGCCAGTTCACGGCGATGAGCGGTCAGCGTTTCAATGTGAGCGAATTGCCCGAGGCCGATGGTGGCTGCAACATCGGTCATGTTGAACTTGCCGCCCAACACATCGACGTCCAGACCATCAAAACCGTTACGGGTAACGCCTTGCAGACGGTACTTCTCGGCCAGCCCTGCCTCCTCAGGCGTGTTCAACACCAGGCATCCGCCTTCGGAACAGGTGACATTCTTGTTCGCCTGAAAACTGAACGACACGAAGTCGCCGGTGGCGCCAATGCGCTGGCCGTTCCAGCTCGATCCCAAGGCTTGAGCGGCGTCTTCGACAATGCGCAGATTGTGTTTGCGGGCAATGGCGTAGAGACGATCCATGTCCACCGGTAATCCGGCGAGGTACACCGGAATCAGCGCTTTGGTGCGTGGCGTAATCACCGCTTCCAGCTTGTTCAGATCGATGTTGCGGGTGACCGGATCGATATCGGCAAACACCGGCGTCGCGCCGACTTCCAGGATCACGTTGGCGGTGGCGACCCAGGAAATCGGCGTGGTGATGACCTCGTCCCCCGGGCCGACGCCGGCGATGCGCAAGGCGATTTCCATGGTGCAGGTGCCGGAATTGAACGTGCGCACCGGACGGCCGCCGAAGTATTCCGAGAGCTGCGCTTCAAAGGCCTGCACCTTCGGCCCGCTGGTGATCCAGCCGGAGCGCAGCACGTCGCCCACAGCGGCAATCGTGGCTTCATCGATAACAGGTTTGGAAAAAGGCAGGAATGGCAGTTGGCTCATGAAATTTCAATCATCCGTGCGTTGGACGCCTGAAGCAGGCGCTACAGCATGGCCCGGAACAGCCTCCGCCGCCAAGCCGTGCGCGCCGGCATCGGCTGCTATGCTGGTTTGACCGTGTTGCATTGACGCCGAGCGCCAGCCAAGAGAGAGCCCGTCATGTCCCAGTTGCCGTCCCTGAGCCAGTTACGCGATCCCGATGCCTTCCTGCGCCGCCACCTCGGCCCCGATGCCGCCGAGCAACAAGCCATGCTCGACAGTCTCGGCCTCGGCAGCCGGGTCGAACTGATCGAGCAGACCGTGCCGCCGGGCATTCGCTTCAATCGCGCGCTCGATCTGCCGCCGGCGCTGGATGAGCAAGCCGCACTGGCCAGACTGCGCGGGTACGCCGAGCAGAATCAGGTCTGGACCAGCCTCATCGGCATGGGCTATCACGGCACCCTCACACCGACCGTTATCTTGCGCAACGTCCTGGAAAACCCCGGTTGGTACACCGCGTACACGCCCTATCAACCGGAGATCGCCCAAGGCCGGCTCGAAGCCTTGCTGAATTTCCAGCAAATGACCATCGACCTCACCGGCCTCGAACTGGCCAACGCTTCGTTGCTCGATGAAGCCACCGCCGCTGCCGAAGCCATGGCATTGGCCAAGCGTGTCGCCAAGTCGAAGAGCAATCTGTTTTTCGTCGACGAGAACTGCCACCCGCAGACCATTTCCGTGGTGCAGACCCGTGCGGAAGGCTTCGGCTTCGAGTTGATCATCGATGCTGTGGATAACTTGAAGCAGCACCAGGTGTTCGGCGCGCTGCTGCAATATCCCGACACCCACGGCGAAATCCGTGATTTGCAGCCGTTGATTGATCATCTGCACGCGCAGCAAGCGCTGGCCTGCGTCGCCACTGATCTGTTGAGTCTGTTATTGCTGACCCCGCCGGGGGAATTGGGCGCCGATGTGGTGTTCGGCTCCTCCCAGCGTTTCGGCGTGCCCATGGGCTACGGCGGCCCACATGCGGCGTTTTTCGCCAGTCGCGAGGAATACAAACGGGCAATTCCCGGGCGGATCATCGGCGTGTCGAAAGACGCTCGGGGCAACGTCGCATTGCGCATGGCCCTGCAAACCCGCGAGCAGCATATCCGCCGCGAGAAGGCCAACTCGAACATCTGCACCGCGCAGGTGCTGCTGGCCAATATCGCCAGTTTCTACGCGGTGTATCACGGGCCGGAAGGCTTGAAACGGATCGCCCAACGAGTGCATCGACTGACCTGCATTTTGGCTGCGGGTCTTCAGCGTCACGGGATCAACCGGATCAACGCGCAGTTTTTCGACACCCTCACCCTGGATGTCGGCGGCGCACAAACGGCGATCATCGAAAGCGCCCAGGCCGCACGGATCAACCTGCGGATTCTCGGCCGTGGTCGTGTCGGTCTGAGCCTTGATGAGACGAGTGATGAAAATACCGTGGCGAAGCTGTTCGATGTCCTGCTCGGCGCCGATCATGGTTTGAACGTCGACGATCTCGACGCTGAAGTTTTGGCGTCGGGCATTCCCGACAATCTCCAGCGCAAGACGCCCTACCTGCGCCATCCGGTGTTCAACGCTCATCACAGCGAAACCGAGATGCTGCGTTATCTCAAGCAACTGGAGAACAAGGACCTGGCGCTGAACCAGTCGATGATCCCGCTGGGCTCCTGCACCATGAAACTCAACGCCACCAGCGAAATGATCCCGATCACCTGGCCGCAATTCGCCAATCTGCATCCGTTTGTGCCCCGAGAGCAGGCAGTCGGCTACACCTTGATGATCGAAGAACTCGAGCGCTGGCTCTGCGCGATCACCGGGTTCGACGCGATCTGCATGCAGCCCAACTCCGGTGCCCAAGGGGAGTACGCCGGACTGCTGGCGATCCGCAAATATCACGAGAGCCGCCAGCAGGGTGCGCGGGATATCTGCCTGATTCCGTCCTCGGCCCACGGCACCAACCCGGCCTCGGCGCAGATGGCCGGGATGCGCGTGGTGATCGTCGAGTGCGACGAGGCCGGCAACGTTGATCTCGATGACCTGAAAAGCAAAGCCGCCGAGTCGGGGGATAGGTTGTCGTGTCTGATGGCGACCTATCCGTCGACTCATGGCGTCTATGAAGAAGGCATCAGCGAGATCTGTGAAGTTATCCACAAGCATGGCGGTCAGGTGTACATGGATGGCGCCAACCTCAACGCGCAGGTCGGGCTGGCGCGGCCGGCGGACATCGGCGCCGACGTGTCACACATGAATCTGCACAAGACTTTTTGCATTCCTCACGGCGGTGGCGGGCCGGGCATGGGGCCGATCGGCATTCGCGCGCATCTGGCGCCATTTGTTGCCAACCATCCGGTGGTACCGATTGACGGGCCGTTGGCGCAGAACGGTGCGGTCAGCGCGGCGCCGTGGGGCAGCGCAAGTATTCTGCCGATCAGCTGGATGTACATCGCCATGATGGGCCCGCAACTGGCGGATGCCAGCGAGGTGGCGATTCTGGCGGCTAACTATCTGGCGCAACATTTATCCGGCGCGTTCCCGGTGCTGTACACCGGGCGCAACGGGCGAGTGGCGCATGAATGCATTCTTGATCTGCGGCCGCTGAAGGCGCAGACCGGGATCAGCGAGGAAGACGTCGCCAAGCGTCTGATGGATTACGGTTTCCATGCCCCGACCATGTCATTCCCGGTGCCGGGGACATTGATGGTCGAGCCGACAGAGAGCGAATCCAAGGCAGAACTGGACCGCTTTATCGGCGCGATGCTAAGCATCCGTGCGGAAATCACCGAGGTACAGAACGGCAACTGGCCGGCCGAAGACAACCCGCTCAAGCGTGCGCCGCATACGTTGGCGGATGTCACCGGGGTGTGGGAGCGGCCTTACAGCATCGAGCAGGGTATTACCCCGGATGCACACACCAAGGCACACAAATATTGGCCGGCGGTGAATCGGGTGGATAACGTCTATGGCGATCGCAATCTGTTTTGCGCCTGCGTCCCGGTGGACGATTACCGCTGATCTCCCTATGCACCCCAGTCCAAATGTGGGAGCGAGCCTGCTCGCGAAAGCGTCGTGTCAGAAGGCATACATGTATCTGACCCACCGCATTCGCGAGCAGGCTCGCTCCCACAGGGTTATGTGGTGGATTTGAAATTACGAACAAAAAAATGCCGCTCATATGAGCGGCATTTTTGCCGGTGAGAGGCTTATTCGGATTCCACCGCGTTCTTCGCCAGAATCGCGTTGGCCAATTCCATGTCCGTCGCCTGCAGGCCCGGGTTGTCGGCGCGGACTTTCTGCATCGCCGCTTCCAGGTACGGGCCACGAATACCGCCATCACTGGCTACGAAACTGCCGGCATCGTCCTGTGCGGCGACGATCAGCTTGTGATCCTTGAAGGTCAGGTAAGTCGAGCCGGTGGTAGCGCCGGACGAAATGACGTTACGCCAAAAGCTGTCGGCCATCGCTGAACCAACAGGGAGGGACAGCAAGGCAAGGGTGGCGACAGCAAGTTTGAGACGCATGATGAGATGACTCCTGGGGGTTAACTACGGCGTTGGATCGTTATTTCCCCGATCCGGTTCCGTACCGGGCTATTCGGCGTGTTCCACTAGCAAAACCGCGCCCTGCTGCCCGGTCACGCGCACGCGTTCGCCGAGCGCTGTGTCCGGCCCGCGAGCGATCCACACGCTATCGGCCACCTTGATCTTGCCGCGACCGTCGACAATCGCCTCACTGACCACGAACACTTTGCCGATCAATTCCTGACCGCGCAGGTTCAGCAGTGGTTGATCGCTGCTGCGCACTGCCGTGCGCTGACGGCGCCACCAATACAGCGCCGTGAGAATTGAAAACACGGCAAACAGCAGCAGTTGAATCTCCCACGGCAGGGTTGGCAACACGAACGTAGTGACGCCCACAGCGGCCGCTGCCATGCCGATCCACAACAGGTAGCCGCCCGCCCCGAACACTTCGAGGATCAGCAACACGGTGCCCAGCCCCAGCCAGCTCCAGAAGGTGAACAGTTCGGTTGGCATGACTCAGGCCTTCTTGCCGTCGAAGGTCGCCTTGACGATTTCGCCGATCCCGCCCACGGCGCCGATCATCGAACTGGCTTCCAGCGGCATCAGGATCACTTTGCTGTTGTTGGCCGACGCCAGTTTGCCCAGCGCGTCGATGTATTTCTGTGCAACGAAATAGTTGACCGCCTGAACGTTACCGCCAGCGATGGCCTCGGACACCACTTTGGTCGCCTGAGCTTCGGCTTCGGCCTGACGCTCACGGGCTTCCGACTCGAGGAATGCGGCCTGACGACTACCTTCGGCTTCGAGAATCTGTGCCTGCTTCTTGCCCTCGGCGGTGAGGATCGCCGAGGCGCGCAGGCCTTCGGCTTCGAGGATTTGCGCGCGTTTGATCCGCTCGGCTTTCATCTGCCCGGACATTGCCGCCATCAGATCGGCAGGCGGGCTGATGTCCTTGATTTCGATCCGGGTGATCTTGATGCCCCACGGCGCGGTGGCTTCGTCGACGGTGCGCAGCAGACGTTCGTTGATGTTGTCACGCTGGCTGAGCATCGCATCGAGTTCCATCGAGCCGAGAACGGTGCGGATGTTGGTTTGCAGCAGATTACGAATGGCGTGCTCAAGGTTGTTCACCTCGTACGCGGCCTGGGCGGTGTTCACTACCTGGAAAAAGCACACCGCATCGATCTGCACCGTGGCGTTGTCGGCGGTGATGACTTCCTGCGGCGGGATATCCAGCACGCTTTCCATCACGTTGATCTTGCGCCCGATCCGGTCCATCACCGGAATGATGATGTTCAGCCCAGGCTTGAGGGTGTTGGTGTAGCGACCGAAGCGCTCGACCGTCCACTCGAACCCTTGCGGCACGACTTTGAAGCCCATGAACAGGATGGCGACGGCCAGGGCCACAAACAGTAAAAGTACACTTCCGGTCTGCATAACGATTCCTTGTTGGATAGATCAGTGGCGCAAGTGTAACGGCGTGGCTCGGGGTTAAGAACTGATTGATGGCAATTTGCTCATTTCTGCTCGCTCTGCGGCGTTACGCGCAGCACTTCTTCAACGGTCGTCAGCCCCGCCGCGACTTTCTGCGCACCGGACAGGCGCAGGCTGCGCATGCCTTCCTTGAACGCTTGCCGGCGGATGGCCGTGAGGTCGGTGTCGGGGGTAATGAAAGCCTTGAGGCTGTCGGTCAGTTGCATGATTTCGTAGACCCCGGCGCGACCGCGATAACCGGTATCGCGGCATTCCAGACAGCCAATCGCGCGTTGCGCATTAGTCGGCAACGGTGCTTGCCAGGGGCGGGTCAGGGTTTGCCAGTCTTGCTCTTCCAGTGTCAGCGGCGCCTTGCAGTGCGGGCATAAGGTGCGCACCAAACGCTGGGCCATGACACCGAGCACGGTGGCCTTGATCAGGTAATGCGGCACGCCAAGTTCGAGCAAACGGCTGATCGCGCTGGGCGCATCGTTGGTGTGCAGCGTCGACAGCACCAGGTGCCCGGTCAGCGCTGCCTGAATCGCCATTTCGGCGGTTTCGAGGTCGCGGATCTCGCCGATCATGATGATGTCCGGGTCTTGCCGCATCAACGCACGTACCCCGGCGGCGAAGCTCAGGTCGATGTTGTGCTGCACCTGCATCTGGTTGAAGGCCGGTTCGACCATTTCGATCGGGTCTTCGATGGTGCAGAGGTTGACCTCCGGCGTCGCCAGTTTTTTCAGCGTGGTGTAGAGCGTGGTGGTCTTGCCCGAACCGGTCGGCCCGGTGACCAGAATGATGCCGTTGGGCTGGCGGGTCATGTCCTGCCAGCGGCGCAGGTCGTCAGCGGAAAAGCCGAGCTGATCGAAATCCTTGAGCAGCACTTCCGGGTCAAAAATCCGCATGACCATTTTCTCGCCGAACGCAGTGGGCAAGGTCGACAGCCGCAACTCGACTTCGCCGCCGTCCGGGGTCTTGGTCTTGACCCTGCCATCCTGGGGTTTGCGCTTCTCGGCGACATTCATCCGGCCGAGGCTTTTCAGGCGACTGACAATCGCCATGGTCACCTGCGGCGGGAATTGATAGACGTTGTGCAGCACGCCGTCGATGCGAAAACGCACGGTGCCTTGCTCGCGGCGCGGCTCTATATGGATATCACTGGCGCGCTGCTGAAAGGCGTACTGGAACAGCCAGTCGACAATGTTGACGATGTGCGCATCGTTGGCGTCCGGCTCCTGATCGCTGGCGCCGAGGTTGAGCAGTTGTTCGAAGTTGCCGAGGTTGCCACCTTGCTGATCGGCATTGCTGGCGCCGCTGACCGATTTGGCCAGGCGGAAGAACTCGACACTGAAACGCTGGATATCCGCCGGGTTGGCCACCACTCGCTTGATCGGCAGCTTCAAGACGTGGGTCAGATCGGCTTCCCAGCCGTTCACATAGGGCTGGGCACTGGCCACTGTCACCGAGTCGCGGTCGACCGCGACCGCGAGAATCTTGTGCCGTTGGGCAAAGGCGTAGGACATCAGCGGGGTGATGGCGGCGACGTTGATTTTCAGCGGGTCGATGCGCAAATACGGCTGCCCGGCCTGCTGTGCCAGCCACAACGTCAGACTTTCCAGATCGAGGTGTTTGCCCGGACGGCTGAGGTCGTCGAGCTGTTGGCTGGCGATGAATTCCAGTGGATGCATCTGGCCGTGGGCGGCGTGGCGACGACGCGCGTTCAGCGCCTGTTCTGCCGAGTCCTGGCAGATAAAGCCTTGGGCGACCAGTTCGCGCAACACATCGTTGAGTTCCAGCCAGCGGTCCTGAGTGGCGAGTTGAACGGACATGCGGGCTCCTTTTGAACGACTGTGCGCAAAGGATAGTCGTGGCCCCGCAGACTGTTGGGCCACTACCCGACGAAGCCGTTGCCGGATTTGTCAGCCGGCCGCTTGCGCCTGTGCATCCCACGCCGAGTCGGCGTTTTGCAGATGCACCGAGCAGACGCTGATCAGGTTACGAAGTTTTTCCGCAATCACTTGCGCGCGATGCCAGCTCAGGCCGCCCATGACAAGGTCGATGGACAGCAGATCATTCATTCGCTGCACGTTGACCTGCTCGGGCGTCAGGAACTGCAGCGCAAACAGGTTCAGCACCCGCACCAGCAAATCCGGCTCGGCCTCGGCGAGGATTTGATACTGCGCCAGGCAATGGGCATTGCTGACGTTCCAGACGTCGGCGCGGGTGGGGGCGCTGTTCACGGCTTCAAGGGGCGGCATGGCTTGTCTCCAAAATTACTGGAGGAATTTTTACATTCGCTGGCGGGTATTTCTTGGCTATGATCGGCGTTATTCAAGGGTTGGCGAATAGATCAATTCGCCAAGTTATCTGTTTGAGGTTTTTCTATGCATAGCGAACTGGACAGCTACGACCGCAAGATTCTCGCCCTGCTGCAAGAGGATGCGTCGTTATCAAGCGCACAGATCGCCGAACAGGTGGGCTTGTCGCAATCGCCGTGCTGGCGGCGGATTCAGCGGATGAAGGAGGAGGGCATCATTCGCGGGCAGGTGACGTTGCTGGATCGCAAGAAGATCGGCCTGAACACGCAGATTTTTGCCGAGATCAAACTCAACGCGCACGGACGTTCGAACTTCACCGAGTTTACCGAGGCGATTCGAGGCTTTCCGGAAGTGCTGGAGTGTTATGTGCTGATGGGCGCGGTGGACTTTTTGCTGCGCATTGTCGCGGCTGACATCGAGGCGTATGAGCGGTTCTTCTTCGAGAAGCTATCGCTGGTGCCGGGAATTCAGGAAGTGAACTCGATTGTGGCGTTGTCGGAGATCAAGTCGACAACCAGCCTGCCGGTGTAGCGCTGATTCGCTTTTTGTGGCGAGGGAGCTTGCTCCCGCTGGGCTGCGAAGCGGCCCCAAACCGGTGTTTGCCGGAATCGGGAGTTCTTCGGCCTCCAGCGGGAGCAAGCTCCCTCGCCACAGTTTTCAGGTGCTGCTGACAATTACATGCGCAGAAGCATTTTCCAGGCGCGATTCTGGTAAACCGCAATCGCCTGCTGCTTGCGCGCATCGAGCAGTTCGTCAGTGATCGTCGGCTCGTTGGCCAGTTGCGCCAGTTTGTTCAGCTCGCCGTACAGGCGATCCATTTCAGGGATCTCCAGCACGTTACGCGCGTGGTGCAACCAGACCTGAATACGCTCGATACGCGGCAGCTGTTCGGCCAGATCTTCCGGCTGCTGCTGGTAACGCTGCAATTGCAGCGCCGTGGCTTCTTCGCCCAGCAGACGCGGCAACCAGCTGTGCAACTGCGCGCCGCCCTGACGGTTGCCACGAACGTTGCGCTCGGCGGTCCAGCTGCGAGCCAGCAGCCAGCGCGAAGCGTTCAGCGAGAACAGGCCCCAGCGCGGGTCTTCCAGTTCTTCGAGGAACTGCTCCGGCGCGGCTTTGCGCACGTCTTCGTCTTCGATGCCGACCTGCACCAGCGGGCGCCAGTCTTCCAGCAATGCATCCAGCGCCACGCGCAGGTCGTGGGTCGACGGACGCGGCGCGGCCTGGCCGAGACTGCTGAGCAGGGCGCGCATTTCAGCGAGGTTCTCGACCCAGTCCAGCAACAGGCGCCAGTGACCGTTGAAACGGTACTGTTCGGCCAAGCGCTGGCTGCTGCCGAGCAAGTGCCAGCACAGTGCGGCGAAGGCGTCGTCGAGTTGGGTTTCCGGCGTCAGCTCCGGCGCCGGCAGGCTCAGCGAGTAGCTGTTGGCGTCGTACAGACGATAACCGCGCTCGGCCTTGCTGATGTCACACGGCATCAGTGCCAGGGTTTCGGCCAGTTCAGCGGCCAGTTCCAGCAGCGCGGCAGGCTCGCCTTCGCGCAATTCCAGTTCCAGCTCGCAGATTTCTTCCTTTTGCTTGCCGACCACCACGTGGCCCAGGTCCAGCGCGGCTTCGATGACCACTTTGGCCTTGCCACGGCCCCAAGCGATTTCGGCGCGCTCGCGGACGAAATCGGTGGTGAAGATCGGCTTCAGGGTTTTCTTGTCCAGCTCGGCCAGCGACTCGGGCCAGCATTCGCCGTCGAGTTTCTTCACGTCGAGTTTGGCTTTCGGCAGTTTCCAGTCGTACTCGTTACGCTCGGACAGACCGGCGACGCTCTGGCCGCGAGTCTTGAGGGTCTGAATCACTTCGTCGCCATCCTTGCGCAGGCGCAGGGCCACTTTGGCCTGAGCCAGATCGCGCTCAGGGGTGTCGAAGTACTGGTTCATCAACTCACGGCGTTCCCAGCCATTTTTGTTGCGTTTTTTCAGGAGCGGGTGCTCGCGCAGGGCGGCGAGGGTTTCGCGGCTGACGCGGAGTTTGATTTCGGTTTCTTTCTGCATGGCCGGAAAATCCAGGATCGGGAGCGCAGCCGGGGGAATGTGTGGCTGCCAAGGTCGTGCAGTGTACAGGACTCAAACTTCCTACGCCCTGCGGCGGTTTATTCCTGACGCCGGATGGCTCTATGATGGACTTCAAATCGGGAGTGGGAGTCAGCGATGCCTTTGCCGTCCATGAAAGACCAGTTCGCTGCGCTGATTGCCGCGCCGTCGGTCAGCTGTACGCAACCGAGCCTGGATCAGTCCAACCGGGCGGTAATAGATCTGCTCGCCGGATGGCTCGGTGATCTGGGTTTCAGTTGCGACATCCAGCAGGTCAGCCCCGGCAAATTCAATCTGCTCGCCAGCTTCGGCAGCGGCCCCGGCGGGCTGGTGCTGGCCGGGCATAGCGATACGGTGCCGTACGACGATGCGTTGTGGCAGACCGATCCGCTGAAACTCACCGAAGTCGATGGTCGTTGGGTCGGGCTCGGCAGTTGCGACATGAAGGGCTTTTTCGCCCTGATCATCGAAGCCGTGCAACCGCTGCTTGACCAGCCGTTCAAGCAACCGCTGCTGATCCTCGCCACCTGCGACGAAGAAAGCTCGATGTCCGGCGCCCGTGCGCTGGCTGAGGCCGGGCGCCCGCTGGGCCGTGCGGCGGTAATCGGTGAGCCGACCGGGCTCAAGCCGATTCGTATGCACAAAGGCATCATGATGGAGCGCATCGACATTCTCGGGCAGAGCGGCCACTCGTCGGATCCACGCCTGGGCCACAGCGCTCTCGAAGCCATGCACGACGCCATCGGCGAGCTGCGTGGCTTGCGTCTGTTATGGCAGCGCGAGTTCAACAATCCACAATTCAGCGTGCCGCAGCCGACGATGAACTTCGGCTGCATCCATGGCGGCGACAACCCCAACCGCATTTGCGGCCAGTGTTCGCTGGAGTTCGACTTGCGCCCGTTGCCGGGCATGGACCCGAAAGTCCTGCGTGCGGAAATTCTGCGCAAGCTCAACCCGGTTGCCGAGCGGCATCAGGTGAAAATCGACTACAAACCGTTGTTCCCGGAAGTGCCGCCGTTCGAGCAGTCCGAAGACGCCGAACTGGTGCGCATCGCCGAAAAGCTCACTGGTCATGCGGCCGAAGCAGTAGCGTTCGGCACCGAAGCGCCTTATCTTCAGCGCCTTGGCTGCGAAACCATTGTGCTCGGCCCCGGCGACATTGCCTGTGCGCATCAGCCGGGCGAGTACCTTGAAATGTCACGTTTGCAGCCTACCGTGCATCTATTGCGACAGTTGATTGAACATTACTGCCTGAAGAATTGAACGCATCCCTTGTAGGAGCTGCCGAAGGCTGCGATCTTTTGATCTTGTTTTTTGAAGTCAAAGTCAAAAGATCGCAGCCTGCGGCAGCTCCTACAGGGGGTTGCACTTAAATCGCAGATGCCCAAACCCGTATTCATGAGGAGAGCGCGCGTGTCGCCAAGCCTGTTCCGACGATAACCATCAGCCCGCTGTGCGTTTTCCGTTTCGCCCCTTTTTAGGCTGCTATTTATTACAGGCCCAGGTTCATGCCCGAATACGTTAACTGGCTTCGTCACGCGTCTCCTTATATCAATGCCCACCGCGACTGCACCTTCGTCGTCATGCTGCCCGGCGACGGCGTGGAGCATCCGAATTTCGGCAACATCGTCCACGACATCGTCTTGCTGCACAGCCTCGGCGTGCGCCTGGTGCTGGTGCACGGTTCGCGCCCACAGATTGAAACCCGCCTCGCTGCCCGTGGCCTGACGCCGCATTACCACCACGGCATGCGCATTACCGATGCTGCGACGCTTGAGTGTGTGATCGACGCCGTCGGCCAGTTGCGCATTGCCATCGAGGCTCGGCTGTCGATGGACATGGCTTCTTCGCCGATGCAGGGCTCGCGTCTGCGGGTGGCCAGCGGCAACCTCGTCACGGCGCGGCCGATCGGCGTGCTTGAAGGTGTCGACTATCACCATACCGGCGAAGTGCGCCGGGTCGATCGCAAAGGCATCAACCGTCTGCTCGACGAGCGCTCGATTGTGCTGCTGTCGCCGCTGGGCTACTCGCCGACCGGTGAAATCTTCAACCTCGCTTGCGAAGACGTCGCCACCCGCGCCGCCATCGACCTGGGCGCCGATAAACTACTGCTGTTCGGTGCCGACCTCGGCCTGATCGACGAAAACGGCAGGCTGGTGCGCGAACTGCGTCCGCAACAAGTGCCGGCGCACCTGCAGCGTCTGGGCAGCAACTATCAGGCGGAGCTGCTGGATGCCGCTGCCGAGGCTTGCCGTGGTGGTGTGGCGCGTAGCCACATCGTCAGTTATGCCGAGGATGGCGCGCTGCTGACTGAACTGTTCACCCGTGACGGTGGCGGTACGCTGGTGGCCCAGGAGCAATTCGAGCTGGTGCGCGAAGCGGCGATTGAAGACGTCGGTGGCTTGCTCGACCTGATCAGTCCGCTTGAAGAGCAGGGGATTCTGGTGCGCCGTTCGCGTGAAGTGCTGGAGCGTGAGATCGAGCAATTCAGCGTGGTCGAGCGTGAGGGGATGATCATCGCCTGTGCGGCGCTGTATCAGATTGCCGATTCGGATGCCGGTGAACTGGCGTGTCTGGCGGTGAACCCGGAGTACCGCCACGGCGGTCGCGGCGATGAGTTGCTGGAACGCATCGAAACCCGTGCCCGCGCGCAGGGCTTGAAGACGCTATTCGTGCTCACCACCCGCACCGCGCACTGGTTCCGCGAGCGTGGATTCGAGCCGAGCAGCGTCGAGCGTCTGCCAGCGGCACGGGCGTCGCTGTACAACTATCAGCGCAACTCGAAGATCTTCGAAAAGACCCTCTGAGATTATGTGAGGAGCCTTTGTGGCGAGGGAGCTTGCTCCCGCTGGGCTGCGAAGCGGCCCCAAAACCTGTGGTTGCAGGAATAGGGAGCCCTTCGGCCTCCAGCGGGAGCAAGCTCCCTCGCCACAGAGACTATTCAGTGATGAATTTCGCGCTGACGTACGGCGAATAATCCGGCAGCACCGTTTCAACCTTGCCCTGTTCCTTCAAAAACTTCGCCGTCTCCCCAATAGCCTTCGCCGTGCCGCCGTCCAGCAGCGCGGTGGTCTGTTGCGCCTTGGCGTCCGGGAATGCCGAACCGGCCAGTAATTCCGGTACATCGGCGGCATTGGCACCGGTCAATTTGGCGATTTTTTGCACAGGCTCGGAATCGGCGGTCCAGCTGTCTTTATGGCTGGCGTAATCGGCGAACGCGTCTAGAGTGACCTTGGCAAATTTGGCCACGACGTTCGGATGCTTCTCGGCGAAGTCCTTGCGCGCCACCCAGACTTCGAAGGTGGGAGCGCCCCATTGGCCAACCTGTGCGGCATCGGTCAGGGTCTTGCCGGTCTTGCGGATTTCACCGAGGGCCGGTGACCAGACAAACGCTCCGTCAATGTCGCCACGCTTCCACGCCGCTGCTATTTCCGCTGGTTGCAGGTTCACCACTTTGACTTTCGAGGTGTCCAGGCCCCAGTGCTTGAGCGCGCCGAGCAGGCTGTAGTGGGAGGTGGAAACGAAAGGCGTGGCGATGGTTTTGCCGACCAGATCCTGTGGCGTGTTGATCCCGCTGCCATTGCGCACCACCAGTGCTTCGGCGGCATTGATCTGTGCGGAAACGATGAACGCCACAATTGGCAGGTTTCGCGAAGCGGCAGCGGCCAATGGGCTGGAACCAAGGTTGCCGATCTGTACATCACCGGAAGCAATGGCTGTCACAACTTCCGGGCCACTGTTGAAACGGCGCCAGTCGATTTTCTCGCCGATGGTTTTCTCGTAGATGCCATCGGCCTGGGGCACTTTGCTTGGGTCGATACCGGTTTGATAACCAACGGTAAGGTTTGCCGCGTGGGCGGAGAAAGAAATCAGAGCTGACACACAAACTGTAACAAATTGACTAGATAGTGCGCGTTTGGCCATCATGGCGTCGCCTTTTTGATAGGGTTTGACGAATCGGGGTTGCGCCAAAGCTAATCGATCTAAAAAAAGGCTCACAAATACCATTTAGGAATGAGCTTAGTCGCCGATACGCTTTATCCCGGCGGAGATGGCCAGATGATGGCTATATTTCGAAATGATATGAAAAAGAATGAATAAATTCTTTTTGGATTTATCAGGAAATCTTTACTCTGCACGGACCAAATAACTGCGATTAGACCTTGGTCGTAGACACACAAGGTTACGATTGACTTGTCAGTCACGAACTGGCGCTAATCGCGCATCTTAGGATCCAGGCATTCGACCCGGACCAGGAATACAAAAATTAGAAACGAGAGGAGCTTTACATGAACAAGTCCACCTTGGCCCTGGCTGTGGCCGTAGGGGTTTTGGCGCAGCAGGCAGGCGCCGCCGGTTTCATCGAAGACAGCAAAGCTACTTTGGGGCTGCGTAACTTCTACATCAACACTGATAACCGTGACGGCGACGTCAACGCTCCTGCCAACAAGCGCGCTGGTGTTCAGAGCAAGCAAGAAGAATGGGGCCAAGGCTTCGATCTGCGCTTCATCTCTGGTTACACCCAAGGCACCGTAGGCTTCGGTATCGATGCTATCGGCCTGTTGGGCGTGCGTCTGGACTCCGGTGGTGGCACTAACGGCGCTTCTCCAGCGACCACAACCAACTACGGCTCCTACGGCGGTACTGTTTTCCCAAGCAAACACAATGGCGAAGCGGTTGATAACTTCTCCAGCCTGGGCCTGACTGCCAAGGCCAAGATCTCCCAGACCGAACTGAAGCTGGGTACTTTGCAGCCGAAGAACCCTGTGATCATCACCAACGATGGTCGTTTGCTGCCGCAAACCTTCCAGGGTGGCCAGATCACTTCGGGCGAGATCAAGGATCTGACCCTTGTTGGTGGCCAGATCGAGCACGTAAAAGGTCGTAACTCCAGCAACAACGAAGAACTGTCGATCGCAGGTGCCAACGGCCGTACTGCGTCTGGCCGCGACAGCAACAAGTTCATCTATGCCGGTGGTGACTACAAGATCACCAAAGATCTGACCGCTCAGTACTACTACGGCAATCTGGATCAGTTCTACAAGCAACACTTCCTCGGTCTGGTTCACAACTGGGCAATCGGCCCGGGCGTGTTGAAGTCGGACTTCCGTTATTTCAACAGCCGTGACGACGGTGCTAACGGTCACGATGCCAACTATTTCACCACCGGTGATTACGGTACTGGCATCACCAAAGGCAAAGTCGACAACAACCTGTACAGCGGCCTGTTCCTGTACACCGTTGAAGGTCACACCTTCGGTGGCGGTTACCAGGTTTCCAACGGTAACAGCGACTTCCCGTGGCTGAACCAGGGTGACGGTTCGTCGAACTACACCATTACCGACATGCAAATCCAGAAGTTCGGCCGTGCTGGCGAGCGTACCTGGCAGGCTCGCTACTCCTATGACTTCGCTAAAGTGGGCATTCCTGGCCTGACCGCCGGTATGGTTTACCTGCGTGGCGATAACATCGACACCACTGGCAAAGTCGGTTACAGCCAGGTTTCCGTCAACGCCACTGGCCGCTCCGAGTGGGAACGCGACCTGACCGTTGGTTACGTCGTACCTGAAGGCCCGCTGAAGAACCTGGGCCTGATGTGGAAAAACGCTACCTGGCGCAACGACATCCCAGGTCAGCGCGACCAGGATGAAAACCGCCTGATCGTCAGCTACTCGATCCCGCTGCTGTAATAGCGCGCTCCTGCACCTGATGTAAAAAAAGCCCCGTCCGGCATCGCGCCGGACGGGGCTTTTGCGTTTCCGAGTCAGACTCACCCCCGTAAGTCCTCCCCGAATTTCCCTCTTTGCAGCAACTCAAGGCCTTCTCGAACCTTGCGGCCGATGTTCGTCGCGATGGCGCCGAGCGTCCAGTGAACAGATGTTTAATATTCTTTATAGATCTAAATATCTATTTATTTATTCTTTTTCATGATGGCAAAACCCGAGCTACAGTTGAGTTCTCCAACAACTCATCAGGAGCAGCACCATGAGCCTCAGACTCGGCGACATCGCCCCCGATTTCGAACAGGATTCCAGCGCCGGCAAGATTCGTTTCCACGAGTGGCTGGGCGATAGCTGGGGCGTGCTGTTCTCCCATCCGGCGGACTTTACCCCGGTGTGCACTACCGAACTGGGCTTCACCGCCAAGCTCAAGGATGAATTCAGCAAGCGCGGCGTCAAAGCCATCGCGCTGTCGGTCGATCCGGTGGATTCGCACCACAAGTGGATCGAAGATATCAACGAAACCCAGAACACCCTCGTCAACTTCCCGATCCTGGCCGATGCCGATCGCAAGGTGTCCGACCTCTACGACCTGATCCACCCGAACGCCAGCGACACGCTGACCGTGCGTTCGCTGTTCGTGATTGATCCGAACAAGAAGATTCGTCTGACCATCACCTATCCGGCGAGCACCGGGCGCAACTTCCACGAAATCCTGCGGGTGATCGATTCGCTGCAGCTCACCGACAACTACAAGGTGGCCACCCCGGCCAACTGGCAGGACGGTGACGAGGTGGTGATCGTGCCTTCGTTGAAGGATGAGGAAGAGATCAAGCAGCGCTTCCCGAAAGGCTATCGCGCCGTGAAGCCGTACCTGCGCCTGACGCCACAGCCCAACAAATAAAGTTCTCGGTGTAGCCACCACCGTCATCGCGAGCAGGCTCACTCCTACATTTGAAATGCATTGCCCTGTAGGAGTGAGCCTGCTCGCGATGGCGTTAGTCCAGTCACTAAAGAACCACGATGCAGGGGATTTCAGGCCGTTTCGACGGCCTTTTTTTCGTCCGAAAAAACGTGACTCGTATATCTCTTAATCGAATAACCAAATGAATAAATATGATTTATGGATATATAAATCAGCTGGTAAGGTCACTTCCATCGAAGCGAGATCGCAACCCGCGAATCGCCTGTAACGCTTAAGGAATTGTCTCAATGCTGGTCGTCTCACTCGGTGGCAGTCCCAGCCTGCGCTCCCGTTCCGGGGTGCTGCTGGAGCGCTCGCAACGCTGGTTGCAGGAGCAAGGGGTGGAAGTGGTGAGTTATCAGGTACGGGATTTCCCGGCCGAAGACTTGCTCCACGCCCGCTTCGACAGCCCGAAGGTGCTCGACCTGCTGGCGCAGATTGAAAATGCCGATGGCTTGTTGATTGCCACCCCGGTTTACAAGGCCTCGTTCTCCGGCGCGTTGAAAACCGTGCTGGATCTGCTGCCGGAGCGCGCCTTGAGCCACAAGATTGTTCTGCCGATGGCCACGGGCGGCAGCATCGCCCACATGCTGGTGGTCGATTACGCCCTCAAGCCTGTGCTGTCGGCGTTGAAGGCCCAGGAAATGCTCCAGGGGATTTTCGCCGAGGACAGCCAGATCGCTTACGGCGAAGGCAGCGCGGCGGCGCAATTGGCGCCGGCACTGGAGCAACGCCTGCATGAAGCGCTCGACCAGTTTGTCAGTGCCATGGCCCGTCGGCCGAAACCGCTGGAACCGGGCCTGTTGAACGAACGTTTGTTGAGTGCTCGCTGGAGCATTTAAGCCTCACCGAAACTTGAAGTACTGGCCTTACTCGCCCGCCAACGGGCAAGCAGGTGCAGCCAAAACCCAACAGCAAAAAGGAGAGCGCTATGCGCACTGTATTTTTGCGTCGTGGTCTGGTCGCTCTGTTTGCTGCGGCTGTCACCTTCGGCGCCATCACTCAAGCTCAAGCCGAGACATTGCGAATCGGTTATCAGAAGTACGGCACGCTGGTGCTGCTCAAAGCCAAAGGCACCCTGGAAAAACGTCTGGCTGCCCAAGGCGTCGACGTGCAATGGACTGAATTCCCCGGTGGCCCGCAACTGCTCGAAGGCCTGAACGTCGGCTCGATCGATTTCGGTGTCACCGGCGAAACCCCGCCCGTGTTTGCCCAGGCTGCTGGCGCTGATCTGCTCTACGTTGCCTATGAACCGCCAGCGCCGAACAGCGAAGCGATCCTCGTGCCGAAAGATTCGCCGATCAAATCGGTGGCCGATCTCAAAGGCAAGAAAGTCGCCTTGAACAAAGGCTCCAACGTCCACTACCTGCTGGTGCGCGCACTGGAAGACGCCGGCCTCAAATACACCGATATCCAGACTGTATTCCTGCCGCCGGCCGATGCCCGCGCCGCGTTTGAACGTGGCAGCGTCGATGCCTGGGTCATCTGGGACCCGTACCAGGCCGCCGCCGAGCAACAACTGCAAGCGCACACCCTGCGCGACGGCAAAGGCATCGTCGACAACCACCAGTTCTATCTGGCGACCAAACCTTATGCACAGAAAAATCCCGAGGTCATCAAGACTCTCGTCGAGGAAGTGCGCGCCGTTGGCGAATGGTCGAAAGCCAACCCTGAAGACGTGACTCAACAAGTCGCGCCACTGCTCGGCCTGCCGGCGGACATCACCCTGACCTCGGTGAAACGCCAGGGCTATGGCGCGCTGTTCCTGACTCCGGAAGTGGTCGCCGCGCAACAGAAAATCGCTGACACGTTCTTCCAGCTCAAGCTGATTCCCAAGCCGCTGAGCATCAAGGATGTGATCTGGACACCACCGGCCGCTGTGGCTAAAGCGCAGTAATTCGAATCCCCAAGGAGACCACTCCATGAGCCTCAATATCTTTTGGTTCCTGCCTACCCACGGTGACGGCCATTACCTTGGCACCGCCGAAGGCGCCCGCGCCGTCGACCACGGTTATCTGCAACAGGTCGCGCAAGCGGCTGATCGTCTGGGCTTCGGCGGTGTGCTGATTCCCACCGGGCGCTCCTGCGAAGACTCGTGGCTGGTGGCGGCGTCGCTGATCCCGGTGACCCAGCGTCTGAAATTCCTCGTCGCCCTGCGCCCCGGGATCATTTCCCCGACGGTGGCGGCGCGGCAGGCGGCGACCCTGGATCGTCTGTCCGGTGGTCGTGCGCTGTTCAACCTGGTGACTGGTGGCGATCCGGAAGAATTGGCCGGCGACGGTCTGTTCCTCAGTCACGAAGAGCGCTATCAGGCCTCGGTGGAATTCACCCGCATCTGGCGTCGCGTGCTGGAAGGCGAAACCGTGGATTACGACGGTCAGCACATCAGCGTGAAGGGCGCAAAATTGCTCTATCCGCCGATCCAGCAACCGCGTCCGCCGCTGTACTTCGGTGGCTCGTCGGAAGCGGCGCAGGATCTGGCTGCCGAACAAGTGGAGATGGTTCTGACCTGGGGCGAACCGCCCGCAGCGGTGGCCGAGAAGATCGAGCAGGTGCGCGCCAAAGCCGCCAAGCTCGGCCGCACCGTACGCTTCGGCATTCGTCTGCATGTGATCGTCCGTGAAACCAACGCCGAAGCCTGGCAAGCGGCGGATCGCCTGATCTCGCATCTGGATGACGACACCATCAAGCGTGCGCAAGCCTCGCTGGCGCGCTTTGATTCGGTCGGCCAGCAACGCATGGCCGCGTTGCACGGTGGCAGCCGCGACAACCTCGAAGTCAGCCCGAACCTCTGGGCTGGCGTTGGTCTGGTGCGTGGCGGCGCCGGCACTGCGCTGGTCGGCGACGGCCCGACCGTGGCTGCTCGGGTCAAGGAATACGCCGATCTGGGCATCGACACCTTTATCTTCTCCGGTTATCCACACCTCGAAGAGTCCTATCGCGTCGCCGAGCTGCTGTTCCCGCACCTCGATATCGAGCGCCCGGAGCTGCCGAAAAGCGCCGGTTATGTCAGTCCGTTCGGCGAGATGGTCGCCAACGACATTCTTCCCAAAGCCGCGTCGCAGAGCTGAGGCGCGCCATGAAGAAGATTATCCACAGCCTCGCGCCTTGGGCGTTGCCGGTGCTCTTGCTGGCGGTGTGGCAGTTGTCGGTGTCGGCGGGCTGGTTGTCGACGCGGATTCTGCCGGCACCAGTGGCGGTGATCGAGGCCGGCGTCAGCCTGGTGCGCAGCGGCGAGATCTGGACGCACCTGGCGATCAGCGGCTGGCGCGCGGCGCTGGGTTTCACCATCGGTGGCAGCATTGGTCTGGCGCTGGGCTTTATCACCGGCCTGTCGAAGTGGGGCGAACGCCTGCTCGACAGTTCGGTGCAGATGATCCGCAACGTACCGCATCTGGCGCTGATTCCGCTGGTGATCCTGTGGTTCGGCATCGATGAGTCGGCGAAGATTTTTCTGGTGGCGCTGGGGACGTTGTTTCCGATCTACCTGAATACCTATCACGGCATCCGCAACGTCGATCCGGCGCTGGTGGAGATGGCGCGCAGTTATGGACTCAGCGGTTTCAGCCTGTTCTGGCAGGTGATTCTGCCGGGCGCGCTGCCTTCGATTCTGGTCGGCGTGCGCTTCGCGCTGGGCTTCATGTGGCTGACGTTGATCGTCGCGGAAACCATTTCGGCCAGCTCCGGCATCGGCTATCTGGCGATGAACGCCCGGGAGTTTTTGCAGACCGACGTGGTGGTGCTGGCGATCCTGCTTTATGCGGTGCTGGGCAAACTCGCTGACCTCGCGGCTCGCGGACTTGAACGTGTGTGGTTGCGCTGGCATCCGGCCTATCAGGTTGCCAAGGGAGGTGCGGCATGACCGCTCAACAACCTCCACGCCTGCTGCGCGGGATTCCGCTGGCGGTGCGCAATCTGCAAAAGACTTTCGGTGCGCGGCAAGTATTGCGTGATATCGACCTGCACATCCCGGCGGGGCAATTCGTCGCCGTGGTCGGGCGCAGCGGTTGCGGCAAAAGCACTTTGCTGCGGCTGCTCGCCGGTCTCGACCAGCCGACTGGCGGTGACTTGCTGGCCGGCGCCGCACCGCTCAGCGATGCGCGGGAAGACACCCGATTGATGTTCCAGGAAGCACGGCTGCTGCCGTGGAAAAAGATCATCGACAACGTCGGCCTCGGTCTCAAGGGTAACTGGCGTCCGCAAGCACTGGACGCACTGGAAGCGGTCGGTCTGGCGGATCGCGCCAATGAATGGCCGGCGGCGTTGTCCGGAGGCCAAAAGCAGCGAGTCGCGCTGGCCCGGGCGTTAATCCATCAGCCGCGTCTGCTGTTGCTCGACGAACCGCTCGGCGCACTGGATGCGCTGACCCGAATTGAAATGCAGCAACTGATCGAACGTCTCTGGCAGCAACACGGTTTCACCGTGCTGCTGGTGACCCACGACGTCAGCGAAGCGGTAGCGATTGCCGACCGGGTGATTCTGATCGAGGACGGCGAAGTCGGCCTCGACCTGCATGTGGAGCTGCCCCGCCCGCGAGTGCGCGGATCGCATCGACTGGCGGCGCTGGAAACCGAAGTGCTCAACCGTGTTCTGTCCCTGCCCGGCGAGCCGCCGGAGCCGGAACCTGTTTCACCACTGCCTACGCAACTGCGTTGGGCGCAATAACTCAAGTTCTATCAACGACAGGAATCAATGCCATGACTATCAAAGCCATCAACGTGCGCAACCAGTTCAAAGGCTCGATCAAGGAAATCGTCCTCGGCGACGTGCTGTCGGAAATCGACGTGCAGACCGCTTCGGGCATCGTCACTTCGGTGATCACCACCCGTTCGGTCAAGGAGCTGGAACTGGTGGTCGGCAGCGAAGTGATCGCCTTTGTGAAATCCACCGAGGTGTCGATCGCCAAGTTGTAATCGATGCTGTACACAAGGCCCCGGACGGCTTGAGCCCTCCGGGGTTTTTTCATGCGCGCTTTTCAACAGGTATTCGGGTAGACGGTTGTCGGTTTGGAGGCGCCGGGCAGATCTGCTATGTTCCGGCTTTTGTCAGGGCGCCTACAGGAAGATTATGACGACGAAGCAGAATGCCGCAGGGCATTCGCCCGCTCACCGCGAGTACCGGGAATTCACTCGCGAGCAATGGTCTGCCTTCCGGGACGATGCGGCGCAGAGCCTGTCGTCTGCGCAAATGAATGCGCTGATCAGTCCGACCCAGCCCATGACGCGTGAGGAGGTAGAAACCATTCTGCTGCCTTTGGCGCGCCTGCTGAATCTGCACGCAGCCGCGGCGCGGTCGCTGGGTCAGGTGCATAGCGAGTTTTTGGGCGAACCGGCGCACAAACCACCCTTTGTCATTGGCATCTCCGGCAGTGTCGCGGTGGGTAAAAGCAGTTTTGCCCGAGTATTGTCGGCGCTTCTGTCGTCGTGGCCGGGTTCGCCTGATGTACAGCTGGTGACCACTGACTCGTTTCTGTTGCCGCTGGCGACCCTCGAAAAGAACAACCTTTTGCACCGCAAAGGCTTTCCCGAGTCCTACGACCGGGCACTGCTTCTCGACTTTTTGCACGCCGTGCGCAACGAAGGAAAACCGGTGCAGATTCCGGTCTACTCGCACGTCCAGTACGACATTCTTGCCGATGAAACGCAGACCATTCAGTCGCCCGATATCATCGTTCTGGAAGGCCTGAATGTGCTGCAAGAGGACAAGCGCGACAGTTTGAACGTCCTCGATTTCGTCGACTTTTCGATCTACGTCGATGCCGCGCAAGAGGACATCAAGAAGTGGTACCTCGAACGCTTTGTCTACTTGAAGAACACCGCGTTCCAGTCTGACGAGTCGTACTTCAACAAGTACAAAACCCTGTCGAACGACGAAGCGCTGTCAGTGGCGTCCGGCACCTGGGACCGGGTCAACCTGAAAAACCTCGTCGAAAACATCCTGCCCACCCGCGACAAGGCCAGCCTGATTCTCAACAAGTCGGCCGATCATTCCATCGACAGGATTCTGCTCCGGGCGATCTGAACAGGTCGCCCTGAAATGCGCGGTTGTCGGTCAGACGGCAGTTGTGCGCTTGGGCAGGTAAAGCGGCAGGTACAAACCCAGGTAGGCATCGAATACGCGCATGCCTTCCTCCGCCATGCGCGGGGTGATCTGCCCGTGTTGCTGGACTGATCGAGCGTAGACGCGGTCGCCCAGTTCCATCGCCAGCGCAAAGACATCGACGTCGGTTGGCAGTCGCGGCAATTCGAAATGGTGGTCGAACAGCTTGTGCATCAGGTCGCCCAGCTCGATGTCGTGCTGACGGTCAGCCTGCGTCACTTCGGTGAGCCCGTGCTGGGCAAGGATCAACTGGCGGGCGGCGGTGTCTTCGTCGTAGATCTCCAGCATCCGCCGTTCGACCAGTCGCGACAGATCACGCCAGTCACGCAAGGCCTCGTGATCGATCGGCGCTTGCAGGCAGGCGCGAAACGCGGCGTGAACGTCTGCGGTTAGCGCTTCGAGCAATGCCGGGACGCTGGCGAAGAAGTGATACACGGAGGAGGGCGGAATCTGCGCGCGCTCGGCCACGCTGTAGATCGACAGACTGGCCACACCCTCGGAGGCCAGCAGCGTACGCGCGGCGTCGAGTATCGAATCAATTCGCGCCTGACTGCGGGCACGGGGTTTGCGGACGGGGGCGGGACGCGTCATGAAAGTCTCCTGCGGGGCAGCGGGCATTGTACGAGCCGGCTGGTGTGTTGTCTGCCATGGCGCTTTCGCGAGCAGGCTCGCTCCCACAGGGAGTTTCTGTGAACGCAGCATTCATGTTCACTGGAGATCAACTGTGGGAGCGAGCCTGCTCGCGATCCGCCACAGAGGCCATAAAAAAACGCCGCTGGCTGAATCAGCCAACGGCGTTTTTTTGCAGCTGCAATCCGCTTAAACGGTATGCAGATACCAGTTGTACTCAAGGTCGGAGATGGAGTGTTCGAACTCCTCCAGCTCGCTTTCCTTACAGGCAACGAAGATATCGATGTATTTCGGATCGATGTACTTGGCCATGACCTCGCTGTCGTCCAGCTCACGCAGGGCGTCGCGCAAGTTGTTCGGCAGGCTTTGCTCGTTCTGCTCGTAGCTGTTGCCTTCGACCGGCGCGCCCGGTTCGATCTTGTTGGTCAGACCGTGATGCACACCGGCCAGGACCGAAGCCATCAGCAGATACGGGTTGGCATCGGCACCGGCAACGCGGTGCTCGATACGCACGGCATCGGACGAGCCGGTCGGTACGCGAATTGCCACGGTGCGGTTGTCCAGGCCCCAGCACGGCGAGTTCGGCACGTAGAACTGTGCGCCGAAACGACGGTACGAGTTGACGTTCGGGCAGAGGAAAGCCATCTGCGCGGGCAGGGTCTCGAGCACACCGCCGATCGCGTGACGCAGCGCGGCGTTCTGCTCGGGATCCTCGCTGGCAAAAATGTTTTTGCCATCTTTATCCAGAATCGAAATGTGTACGTGCAGACCATTACCTGCCTGGCCCGGGTACGGCTTGGCCATGAAGGTGGTGTCCATTTCATGGTCGTAGGCGATGTTCTTGATCAGACGCTTGAGCAGTACCGCGTAGTCGCACGCCTTGATCGGGTCGGAGACGTGATGCAGGTTGACTTCGAATTGCGCCGGGGCGCTTTCCTTGACGATGGCGTCAGCCGGGATGCCCTGCTCTTTCGCACCTTCGAGGATGTCTTGCAGGCAGTCGACGTACTCGTCGAGGTCGTCGATCAGATAAACCTGAGTCGACACCGGACGCTTGCCGGACACCGGTGAACGTGGCGACTGCGGACGACCGTTCACGTTGTCCTGGTCGATCAGATAAAACTCGAGTTCGAACGCTGCGCAAATGGTCAGGCCCAACTCGTCGAACTTGCGCACGACGTTGGCCAGCACTTCACGCGGGTCAGCGAAGAACGGCTCGCCCTCGATTTCGTGCATGGTCATCAACAATTGTGCGGTTGGGCGCTTCTGCCACGGCTCGATGCTCAGGGTGCCGGGGATCGGGTAGCAAATGCGGTCAGCGTCGCCGATGTCCAGACCCAGGCCGGTGCTTTCCACCGTGGAGCCATTGATGTCGAGAGCGAAGAGCGAGGCCGGCAGGTTGATGCCTTTCTCGTAAACCTTATGAAGACTGGTGCGTTCGATGCGCTTGCCGCGCACCACACCGTTCATATCCGCAATCAGAAGGTCGACGTACAAAACCTCAGGATATTTCTTAAGGAATGCGTTTGCTTCGTTGAGTTGAACGGTACGCAGAGGGACCGACATGATGCACCTATTTAGCTGTTAATTATTATGTTCACTGCTGTTTCGCCGAGCCAGTCAACCCGAACGGCAAAGTGAAGTCAATAGCGAACAGCTGGCCGCTCAGCCTTTATTTTTGCGGTCTTTTTTAACACTCTTGTGCCAACACAGGCGCTAGACGCACGGAAACCATGAAGATTTGATGAACGGCGTTTAGAATTTTTTACATGGCAGTTGTTAATTAAAATCAACGAGGCTAAGCTCCGGAAAAGCTCGTTCAAGTGTCAAACTTCGAGGTGAATAAAAATGGCATTCAAGCCATTGATCGGCGTTACTGCGTGCGTCAAACAGATTGGCCTGCACCCCTATCACATCAGCGGCGACAAATACGTTCGCGCTGTCAGCGTTGCGGCGCTGGGGTTGCCAGTGGTCATTCCTTCCCTTGGCAACCTGACTGAAATCGAAGACCTGCTCGGTCAACTCGACGGTCTGTTGCTGACCGGCTCGCCATCGAATGTGGAACCCTTCCACTATCAAGGCCCGGCCAGCGCCCCCGGCACGGATCACGATCCGGCGCGGGATGCCACTACCCTTCCTTTATTGCGTGCAGCCATCACGGCGGGCGTTCCGGTGCTCGGCATTTGCCGTGGTTTCCAGGAAATGAACGTCGCGTTCGGCGGCAGCCTGCACCAGAAGGTGCATGAGCTGCCGGGCATGCTCGATCATCGCGAAGCCGACAGCCCGGATGTCGCCGTGCAGTACGCACCGGCTCACGTCGTTACCGTGCTGGGCGGCGGCGTATTCGAAGCGCTGGCGTTGCCGGGCGAGTTCCAGGTCAACTCGATTCACAGTCAGGGCATCGACCGCCTCGCTCCCGGCCTGCGCGCCGAAGCGGTGGCGCCGGACGGTCTGATCGAAGCGATCTCGGTCGAGCACAGCCCGACGTTTGCCCTCGGCGTGCAATGGCACCCGGAATGGCAAGTACTCGACAACCCGAACTACCTGAAAATTTTCCAGGCATTCGGCGAGGCTTGCCGGCAAAGGGCGGCGCGACGCAACAAGCGCTGACACCACCCAGGATTTCATCACTGTTTACTGCCCCCACGGGGTCGGCGGCTGCGCGTGTGCGCATCCGTCATCCGTGAAAACAACAAACCGTAATAACAACAAGTACGACCCAGGCAGCCAGGACGGCGGCGCCGACCAAGCCGGATCGATGAGTGCAATACCTGTCAGAACAATGCAAAACCCTGTGGGAGCTGGCTTGCCAGCGATGAGGCCGTCACCTTCAACATTAATGGTGACTGACCCACCGCCATCGCTGGCAAGCCAGCTCCCACAGGGGATGTGATCCGACCGGGAATGCACTTACAGGCTTGCAATCCACTTAAGCCCGGCCACATTGGCCGCGCGACTGAAACCTGTTGGGAGTTTCACATGGCTAACGCCTCCAGCACTTACAGGAAGGCACTTGAAGGTCATCAGCAACCGAAAAAGGTTCTGGTGAAAGTCGATCGTGTCACCAAGAAGTTCGACGAAACCACAGCGGTGGACGATGTGTCCCTGGAGATCCATCAGGGCGAAATCTTCGCGCTGCTGGGTGGCTCCGGTTCGGGCAAATCGACCCTGCTGCGCATGCTCGCCGGTTTCGAGCGGCCGACCGAAGGGCGGATTCTGCTCGACGGCGTGGACATCACTGATATGCCGCCGTACGAGCGGCCGATCAACATGATGTTCCAGTCCTACGCGCTGTTCCCACACATGACCGTCGCGCAGAACATCGCCTTCGGCTTGAAGCAGGACCGTTTGCCGGCCAGTGAAATCGACGCCCGCGTCGAAGAGATGCTGCGCCTGGTGCACATGACCCAGTACGCCAAACGCAAGCCGCATCAGTTGTCCGGCGGTCAGCGTCAGCGCGTCGCCCTCGCCCGCTCGCTGGCCAAGCGGCCGAAGCTGTTGCTGCTCGACGAGCCAATGGGTGCGCTGGATAAAAAACTGCGTTCGCAGATGCAGCTTGAGCTGGTTGAGATCATCGAGCGCGTTGGCGTGACCTGCGTGATGGTGACCCATGACCAGGAAGAAGCCATGACCATGGCCGAGCGCATCGCGATCATGCACCTCGGCTGGATCGCGCAGATCGGCAGCCCGGTCGATATCTATGAAGCGCCGGTCAGCCGTATGGTCTGCGAGTTCATCGGCAACGTGAACGCCTTCGACGGCACGGTTGTTGAAGACCTTGAAGGTCACGCCATCATCCACAGCCCGGACTTGCAGCAGAAGATCTACGTCGGCCACGGCGTCAGCACCTCGGTGCAGGACAAGTCGATCACCTACGCGATCCGTCCGGAAAAAATGCTCGTCAGCACCCTCAAACCCGAGCACCGCTACAACTGGTCCGAAGGCAAGGTGCATGACATCGCCTACCTCGGCGGTCACTCGGTGTTCTACGTCGAACTGCCCGGCGGCAAGATCGTCCAGTCGTTCATGGCCAACGCCGAACGCCGTGGTGCGCGTCCGACCTGGGACGACAAGGTTTACGTCTGGTGGGAAGACGACAGCGGCGTGGTACTGCGCTCATGAGAACCTTCAATCAGCAATTCCTGCGCCTGGTGCCCAGCGGACGAAAACTGGTGATCGGCATCCCGTTCATCTGGCTGTTCCTGTTCTTCATGCTGCCGTTCTTTCTGGTGATGAAGATCAGTTTCTCGGAAGCCGCGCTGTCAATCCCGCCGTATTCGGAGATCTACACCTACGCCGAACAGAAATTCCAGCTGCTGCTGAACATCGGCAACTACACCATGCTCGGCGAAGACGAGTTGTACCTGTCGGCCTACCTCGGTTCGTTGAAGGTTGCAGCGCTGAGCACGCTGATGTGCCTGGTGATCGGTTTCCCGATGGCCTACGCGATCACCAAAACCGGCAAGGAAACGCAAAACGTCCTGCTGCTGTTGATCATGATGCCGACCTGGACCGCCATCCTGATCCGCGTATATGCGTGGATGGGCATCCTCAGCAACAACGGTTTGCTCAACGCATTCCTGATGTGGACGGGGCTGACCGATCACCCGATCGAGATCCTCAACACCAACACCGCGGTGTACATCGGCGTGGTTTATGCGTATCTGCCGTTCATGGTGCTGCCGCTGTACGCCAACCTCGTGAAGCACGACGGCAGCCTGCTGGAAGCCGCGTCGGATCTGGGCTCGAGCAACTTCAACAACTTCTGGAAAATCACCGTGCCGCTGGCCAAGAACGGCATTATTGCCGGCTGCATGCTGGTGTTCATTCCAGTGGTCGGCGAGTTCGTGATTCCGGAACTGCTGGGTGGCCCGGAGACCTTGATGATCGGTCGCGTGCTGTGGCAAGAGTTCTTCAATAACCGCGACTGGCCGGTGGCGTCCGCGCTGGCGGTGGTGATGCTGTTGATCCTGATTGTGCCGATTCTGCTGTTCAACCGCAGCCAGGCCAAAGAGATGGAGGCACGGGGATGAAACGCTTCGGTTTTGCTAAGTTCATGCTGGTCTTCGGTCTGGTGTTCATCTATCTGCCGATGCTGATCCTGGTGATCTACTCGTTCAACGCATCCAAACTGGTGACGGTGTGGGGCGGCTGGTCGGTGAAGTGGTACGTCGGTTTGCTCGACAACACGCAACTGATGGGCTCGGTGGTGCGCTCGCTGGAAATCGCCTGCTACACGGCCGTCGCTGCGGTGGCACTGGGTACGCTGGCGGCGTTCGTGCTGACCCGTGTTACCCGCTTCAAGGGTCGCACGCTGTTCGGTGGTCTGGTGACGGCGCCGTTGGTGATGCCGGAAGTGATCACCGGTCTGTCGCTGTTGCTGCTGTTCGTGGCGATGGCGCAACTGATCGGCTGGCCGCAGGAGCGTGGCATCGTCACGATCTGGATCGCCCACACGACGTTTTGTGCAGCCTATGTGGCGGTGGTAGTCTCCGCCCGCCTGCGTGAGCTGGACCTGTCGATTGAAGAAGCGGCGATGGATCTGGGCGCGAAGCCGTTCAAGGTTTTCTTCCTGATCACCATTCCGATGATCGCGCCGTCACTGGCAGCGGGCGGGATGATGTCGTTCGCGCTTTCGCTGGATGATTTGGTGTTGGCGAGCTTCGTCTCCGGCCCGGGTTCGACCACGTTGCCGATGGAAGTGTTCTCGGCGGTGCGTCTGGGCGTGAAACCTGAGATCAACGCCGTGGCCAGCCTGATTCTGCTGGCGGTGTCGCTGGTGACTTTCCTCGTCTGGTACTTCGGCCGCAAGGCAGAGGCCAGCCGCAAGAAGGCGATTCAGGAAGCGATGGATCAGACGGCGAACGAGTCGTGGCAGCCTCAGCGTGCCGCCACTGTTTAAGCACCAACGATGAACAACTGTGGCGAGGGAGCTTGCTCCCGCTGGGCTGCGCAGCAGACCCAAAAAGTTTGTGAGCGCTGCGCACTCAAGCGGGAGCAAGCTCCCTCGCCACAGGGTTTTATGTACATCTGTAGGAGCTGTGTTAGTCGATAAGGTTTTGGCTTTGTGTTTTTGAATAAGAAGAATGGAGTTTCACCGATGAAAATGTTTGGCAGGACTCTGCTGACACTGTCCTTAATGGGCGCAATCGTCATGGGCGCCCAGGCCAACGACAAGGTGCTGCGTGTTTACAACTGGTCCGATTACATCGCGCCGGACACCGTCAAGAAGTTCGAAGACGAGACCGGCATCCGCGTGACCTACGACGTCTTCGACAGCAACGAGACCCTTGAGGCGCGTTTGCTGGCGGGCAAATCCGGCTACGACCTGGTCGTGCCGTCCAACAGTTTCCTGGCCAAGCAGATCAAGGCCGGCGTCTATCAGACGCTGGACAAATCGAAGCTGCCGAACTGGAAGAATCTCAACCCGGTGCTGCTGAAAAACGCCGCCGCCAGTGATCCGGACAACGCTCATGCGTTCCCGTACATGTGGGGCTCGATCGGCATCGGCTTCAACCCGGCCAAGGTCAAGGAAGTGCTCGGCGCCAATGCCCCGACCAATTCCTGGGACTTGCTGTTCAAACCGGAAAACGCTGAAAAACTCAAAGCCTGCGGCATCAGTTTCCTCGATTCGCCGACCGAGATGATCCCGGCCGCCCTGCACTACCTGGGCTATCCGGTGAACGACAAGGACACCGCGCACATCAAGGAGGCCGAGGCGCTGTTCATGAAGATCCGCCCGAACGTGGCGTACTTCCATTCCTCGAAATACATCTCGGATCTGGCCAACGGCAACATTTGCGTGGCGGTCGGTTACTCCGGTGACGTGCTGCAGGCCAAGGCTCGCGCCGTGGAGTCGGGCAACAACGTGGTGATCGACTACAGCATTCCGAAGGAAGGTGCCGGCAGCTTCTACGACATGGTCGCCATCCCTCGCGATGCAGCGAACGTCGAGAACGCTTACCTGTTCATGGACTTCCTGATGCGCCCGGACATCATCGCCGAAATCACCAACAGCAACGGCTACAGCAACGCTAACTCGGCGGCCACGCCATTGGTGGACGAAGCGATCCGCAACGACCCAGGCTCGTACCCGTCGCAAGCGGTGATGGCAACGTTGTATGCGGTGCCGGATCAGCCGATCGCCACCCAACGCATCATGACCCGTGGCTGGACCCGAGTGAAACTCGGCAAGTAATCCCAGCACAAATCGGAAATGTGGGAGCGAGCCTGCTCGCGAAAGCGATACGTCAGGCAGTGAAGATATTGGATGTTCCGACGTCTTCGCGAGCAGGCTCGCTCCCACAATAAAGAGATGCAGTGCTCAAGGTTTCCCGTTCAAGTAGCGCCTTACCACCGCTGCACCCTGCAGATGAACGGCCTCACCTGGCTCCCTCGGCTCAGGTGAACTTCAGGCGCCCTCGGGCGCCTTTTTTTGTTTCTTCAGATCAGCGGCCAATCCTGCAGGATCCGGTAGCGGCCCTTGTGTGATTCGAACAGGGCAAAACGTTCGGCACGCAGGAAAAACTCTGGCGGCGTCGCCGATTCCGGCTCCGGCGCGCGGTAGTCACGCGCCAATGTCAGATGCGGGCGAAACTCGCGGGCCGTCTCTTCAAAACCGAAAGGCAACATGGCCTGCTCCAGCGCGTAAACCAGACGCAGCAACTCCGGCGGCGCCTGCTCGGGTGCCAGTGACAACACCCCGGCACGGTGCCAGACCTGCAAGCGATCCAGTGAAATGCGCAACGCCTGCCCCGGCGTGCGCACTTTGCCGGCGGCTTCGCAGACTTCGCCGATCTGCGCCAGCGGCACGGCGCCGAGGAACAATAGCGTCAGATGAAAATTATCCGCCGGTACCGGTTTGCCGGTCCGCAAACCCAACTCCGCACGCCACTGAGCAATTGCCTTGCGTTGCGCCGTTGGGCAGTCCAGTGCAAAGAACAGCCGCTTGAACGGTTCATCCCTGTGCGTTTCAACGGTCATGGCCTGCTCCTTCACGGGTTGATCGGCAGATTCTACACAGCCTGATCTGACGACTCGCAACGCAGGTCTATAGTTCAAGGATTGCTATCAACCGGAGGTCGCCATGCGCGAGATCCTCAGCAAAGAGCCATGGTGGGCCCGGCCACCGAATCCCGGGCAGGATGAACAGGAACTGGAATGGGGCTGGCTGGTGCATTACAGCGAGGGGGAGCCGCGTTTCGAATTCATCCGTGAGCGGCCGACGGACGAACAGATCCGCCAGCGCAAAAGCTGCCGGATTACCCCCCCATCTGAGTGAACACAATACCTGTAGGAGTGAGCCTGCTCGCGATGGCGGTGGGTCTGACTATGAGGTTTTGAACCTGCAGACGCCATCGCGAGCAGGCTCACTTCTACAAGAGATTTGTGCGGGGTTCAGGGTTCAAGGAGGTTCTTGAAGCCACCAAAGATCATGCGTTGGCCATCAAATCCCATCGGGTTGACGTCCGGTTGCATGCGCGGATCTTCCATCATCTTCGCCATGCCGGCGTCGCGCGTGGCTTTGTCTGGCCAGATCAACCAGCCGGATGAAACCGTCTCACCCTCCTTGAGTTTCACGGCCATCGGGAATGACGTGATCTTGCCATCCGGCACGTCATCGCCCCAACACTGAACCACGTCCTTTGCACCGTATTCCTTGAACAGCCTGGCAGCAATTTCACAGTGTTTTTTGTACTGTTCGCGATTGGCAGTCGGCACAGGCGCTACGAAAATATCGATGTAAGCCATGTTTATTCTCCTTTTACGGTGGGTTCGATCTGCTGATTAGTCGATTGCGGTGGCTGCCATTCGACACGATTCACGCCCAACCCGACCGACGGTTCCTCGCCCTCACCCAGATTGCGCTCGACCTGCCCGGCGATGTGCAGTGTGCCGGCCATGACACCGGTGGTCGGGTTCTGCACCAGTTTCAGCCAGGCCTTGTCGAAGGTGTTGCCGAGGCTGCTGCGGATCAATGCTTCGCTGTCGGGCCGGTCGTTGGCCTGGAGGATGGCGCGGATACCCACCACGCCCACCGATATCAGCCTGCCGACCAGTTTGCCGGCGGCTGCGGCCACAGCGCTGGCCGCACCGCGCGGGGCCATTTCCGCCTCCATGCGTTGGCTGGCCCGTTTGGCGACAGGGGCCATGCCCGCGTCAGTCGACGCGATCCCCTTGGCGCCACCGTCGGTATGGATCTTGTCGATCAGGGCGGCATAAGCCGGCAGTGTGTTCAACGGCTCAGTGCTGATTATTTGATACAGCGACGCGTCCCGAGCGCTGGGCGGGCCGAGTGCGATTGCGGGAATTTTCTGTAAATGTCCATTGAGTTGTGCGACCGGCACGCCGTGGCGCTGGGCGATGAGCGGCATCTGTTTGGCCATTTGCTGCGCGTAGAACTCCGTCGACTGGCCGAGGATCGCGTCCGGATCGATCTCGACCGCCACTGGCGCCAGCACTCTTTCCTGATATTGCTCAAGCAGATACGCCGCCAGACGCTTGGCCGATGCGTCCTGTTCACCGCTGGCGCTGATCGTGTACCAGCTGACCTTCATCGACAGCCATTCCTGGGTCCAGTAGCTGCTGAACCACGGGATGAAATTTTCTTCAGTTTGCTGATAGACGCGAGTGCGCCAATGTTCCATCGAGCCACGGGCGAAAAGCTTGACCTGCTCAGTGGACTGTTGCGAAGCACTGACGATCTCGCGGTCGATCTGCTGCCAGGTTGCGGGCGACACCACCACTGCCGGCGCTGGTGCAGGGGCCCGCACCGAGGAGGCGCAGCCGGCCAGCAGAAACAGTGCGGCAAGGGCTAGCGCACGCAGGGTCACGGTGGCGGTTTCCTTCAAATCAGGAGATAGGCAGATTTGAGTATAGGTGGATCAGTAGAGCCTGATGGTGGAGGTACCGGCCCCATCGCTGGCAAGCCAGCTCCCACAATGATCTCCAGCGAACGTGGATTTTGCGAGCACCCGCGCTTCCTGTGGGAGCTGGCTTGCCAGCGATGGGGCCAGCAAATCCACCACCGAACTCGCAACCATCAATGCCGTCGATATTCACCATCGCGACGATTGCCTTCCACCCGCCGCTCACGAAAGGCACGATTGCCCCATCCGAGACGCAACGAGGAGTTCACATCATGATTCACACCATCGCACTCTCCGTGAGTTTCCCGGTGTTCGGCAGCAACTACTACGAACAACACGTCGTTAACCGCAAGGCGCAGGCACTGGTGTTCAACGAAGATTTCGAAGATCTGCTGATGCCCGCCGCCACCAATCATTTCAGCAATGAAGTGGTCGGCATCAACGATCAGTTCCGTTTTCTGAGCGACATTCTCGCCACCCATTTGCTGGACATCGAGGCCTCTGTGCCTGCGCGATCCAGCGTCCGGGCGAGCGCTCACTTTTCTTGAGTGGTCGAGGGCGTTCCTTTGCGGGAACGCCCTCTATGTTCAATCAGTCATCATCGCGATCACGGTAGTAGCGACGCCCGTCGCGGCGGTCGTCATCGCGGTCATCCCAGCGTCGGTCATGGTCGTAATTGCGCCCATGATCGCGGTCGTAATGCCGACCGTGGCGGTGGTCATCATCAAAATCCGCCACACAGCCACCGAGCATTACGGCGGCGGTCACGGTCAGCAACATCGTTGTAGCGCGCTTCATTCAACACTTCCCTAAAACCAAGGTCTTGACGACGGAACGGCCAACGCTGCCTGCGCCTTCAGGACGCAGTGCGCGCAGCCGCCCATACGACCGGGTAAAAGCGCTTTGATTCAGTGGCCATCGATGACCGTTTATCGCCTCAATCGCCCTGGCCGAACAGCGGCGTAATGCCACCTATACTGCTTCTTGACGACACCCACGCAACGGACCTGCGCCCTCAAGAATAAAAAGCAGAGGTGCACCATGGTCTGGCAGCAAATCTATGATCCGTTCGGCAACCCGGTGATCTCCACGCTCATGGCCGCCGTGCCGGTGGTGGTGATGCTCGCGGCGCTGGCCTTCTTCCACGTCAAGGCGCATCTGGCCGCCCTGCTCGCCCTCGGTTCGGCGCTGCTGATCTCGATTTTCGCCTTTGGCATGCCGGCGAGCATGGCCGGTTCCGCGGCGTTGTTCGGCGCGGCTAACGGCTTATTGCCGATCGGCTGGATCGTGCTCAACATCATCTTCCTGCATCGCCTGACCACCGAAAACGGCTCGTTCAAGGTGCTGCAGGATTCACTGGCGCGGATCACCGACGATCGACGCTTGCAGTTGCTGTTGATCGCCTTCTGCTTCGGGGCGTTCTTCGAAGGCGCGGCAGGCTTCGGCACACCCGTGGCGGTGACCGGGGCGATTTTGATCGGCCTCGGTTTTTCGCCGCTGGCCGCGTCAGGCCTGGCCCTGATCGCCAACACCGCACCGGTGGCGTTCGGCGCGCTCGGCACGCCAATCATCACCCTGGCCAAAGTCACCGGCCTGGATGAAATGGAACTGTCGATGATGGTCGGTAGGCAACTGCCGTTCTTCTCCGTGCTGGTGCCGTTCTGGTTGATCTGGGCCTTCGCCGGGTGGCGCAAGATGCTGGAAATCTGGCCGGCGATTCTGGTGGCCGGGGTCAGCTTCGCCGTGCCGCAATTCCTCGTGTCCAACTACCACGGGCCGATGCTGGTGGACGTGATCGCCGCGCTGATTTCCATGGCGTGCCTGACGCTGTTTTTGAAGGTGTGGAAACCGGCGACGATTCACACCTCGGCGGCGCTGTCGGGGCGCGTCGACAACTCTAAAGTCGAGGAAGAAAAAGTCACCGCGAGCGCTGCGTTCAGCGATCAGGCGCGTCCGGCAGTGATGCGTGCGTGGATGCCGTGGATCATCCTCACCGTATTTGTGTTTGCCTGGGGCACCCAAGGCTTCAAGAATATTTTCGACGTGCGCCCGGCCATCGATCCGGTCACGCATTCGGCCAAACTCGATCCGCAGGGCAAACCGCTCAACGAGGCCAACCCGATTTTCGCCCCGGCCGTGACCTTCACCACACTGCACCTGCAAATCGAAAAAGTCCCGCCTGTGGTTCCCGCGCCGAAAGCCGAGGAAGCGGTGTACAAATTCACCTGGTTCACCGCCACCGGCAGCGGAATTCTGCTGGCGGCGATTGTCGGTGGATTGCTGATGGGCTACTCGATCCCGCAACTGATCAAGCAATACCTGCGCACCCTGTGGGTGGTGCGCTTTTCGCTGATCACCATTGCGGCGATGTTGGCGCTGGGGTTCCTCACGCGCTACTCGGGGCTGGACGCGACCATGGGCCTGGCGTTTGCGGCGACGGGGATTTTCTATCCGATGTTCGGCACCTTGCTCGGTTGGCTCGGCGTGGCGTTGACGGGTTCGGATACCGCCTCGAACGTGCTGTTCGGTGGCTTGCAACGAGTGACATCGGAGCAGCTCGGGATCAGCCCGATCCTCATGGCGGCGGCGAACAGTTCGGGCGGGGTGATGGGCAAGATGGTCGATGCACAATCGATTGTGGTCGCCTCCACCGCGACCCGCTGGTATGGGCATGAGGGCGAGATTTTGCGCTATGTGTTCTTCCACTCGATTGTGCTGGCAATACTGGTTGGCGGGTTGGTGACCTTGCAGGCCTACGTCGCACCGTTCACCTCGATGGTGGTTGGCGGGCATTGAGGCTGGATGTTCTGGCCTCATCGCTGGCAAGCCAGCTCCCACAGGTTTCTATGTTGTGAACCAGATTGTGTTTACAGCATAAGCCCCTGTGGGAGCTGGCTTGCCAGCGATGAGGCCCTGTCATTCAACACTTATATTGGCTGACACCCCGCCATTGCGAGCAGGCGAAGGCCTACATTGGATATGTGTCGGCCAGACCATTGATGAACCCTGCGCATAACTCTATAGCGCAAATCAGCAAAAACCTTTTGCTCTTCCCAGCGGTCACTCCTTAACGAGACCGGCGATCACGCTGGCTGCCCGTTTGGGCCGTGCAACCACCGCTGCCCTGATGAAGAGAAAAGGAATCGAACCATGACGATTTCCCGACGCAGATTTCTGATCCTCGGCGCCGTGACCGCGACCGCGTTTGCGATGCCACCGTTTATCAGTCTCAGGGCCTACGCCGCCAACCTGGAGCAACCGGCCATGAACAAAGTAACCCTGCAAATCAATGGCAAACCCCGCGCCCTTGAAGTCGACAACCGCACCACCCTGCTCGACGCCTTGCGCGAACATCTGCAACTGACCGGCAGCAAAAAAGGCTGCGACCACGGCCAGTGCGGAGCGTGCACAGTCATCGCCGACGGCCGACGGATCAACGCCTGTCTGACCCTGGCGGTCATGCACGAAGGCTCCGAGATCACCACCATCGAAGGCCTCGGCATGCCGGACAACCTGCACCCGATGCAAGCCGCATTCATCAAGCATGACGGCTATCAGTGCGGTTATTGCACGCCGGGGCAGATCTGCTCGGCGGTTGCTGTCATCAAGGAAATCCGCGACGGCATCCCCAGCCACGTCAGCCCTAGCCTGACCGAATCACCACAACTGATCGGTGCCGAGTTCCAGGAACGCATGAGCGGCAACATCTGCCGCTGCGGGGCCTACTCGAACATCATCGAAGCCATCAGCGAAGTCGCGCAGGTGCAATCATGAGACCGTTCAACTACAGCCGCGCCGACTCCCCTGCCGCCGCAGCACAAGCGGCGCAGATCGAAGGCGCGAAGTTCATCGCCGGCGGCACCAATCTGCTCGATCTGATGAAGCTCGACATCGAAACCCCGTTGCATCTGATCGACGTCAATCATCTCGGCCTGGATCAGATCGAGGCCACGCCCGAGGGTGGTCTGCGCATCGGCGCGCTGGTGCGCAACACCGATCTGGCTGCCGACGCCCGCGTGCGCAAGGACTACGCGCTACTATCTCGCGCCCTGCTCGCTGGTGCCTCGGGACAATTACGCAACATGGCGACCACCGCCGGCAACCTGCTGCAACGCACGCGCTGCCCATACTTCTACGACACCCATCAGGCCTGCAACAAACGCAATCCTGGCAGTGGTTGCGCGGCGATTGGCGGGGTCAGTCGGCAGTTGGGAATCATCGGCGTCAGCGACGCGTGCATCGCCACGCACCCGAGCGACATGGCGATTGCGATGCGCGCACTCGATGCGCAGATTGAAACGGTGAAACCCGACGGCAGCACACGCAGCATCGCCATGGCAGATTTCCATCAATTGCCGGGCACTACACCGAACATCGAAACCAGCCTTACGCCAGGCGAATTCATCACCTCGGTGACACTGCCCGCTCCGCTTGGCGGCACGCACATTTACCACAAGGTGCGCGATCGTTCGTCTTACGCGTTTGCACTGGTGTCGGTCGGTCTGATCCTGCAAAAGGACGGCAGTGGCCGCATCGCCGTCGGTGGCATCGCCCCAAAACCCTGGCGCGTCGAAGCGGCTGAAGCACTGCTGCCCAAGGGTGCGAAAGCTGTCAGCGAACGTTTGCTCGACGGCGCCACGCCAACCCACGACAACCAATTCAAACTGACGCTGGTCGAGCGCACGCTCGGTTCGGTGTTGGCGCAAGCGAGGGATGAAGCATGAAATTCGACACGCCCGCCGCCACCAACCCGATCGACCAACTGAAAGTTATCGGTCAACCCACCGACCGCGTCGAAGGCAAATTGAAAACCTGCGGCCAGGCGCCTTACGCCTACGAGCAACATGAAGCGGTGGCCAATCAGGCTTACGGTTTCATGGTCGGTTCGGCCATCGCCAAGGGGCGCATTACCAACATCGATCTGGAAGCAGCCAAAGCCGCGCCCGGTGTCCTGGCAATCGTTACTGCGGCCAACGCCGGCAAGCTCGGCAAGGGCAAATACAACGCCGCGCATCTGCTGGCAGGGCCCGAGGTGCAGCACTATCACCAGGCCGTGGCATTGGTCGTCGCCGAGACCTTTGAACAGGCGCGCGCCGCTGCGCAAATGGTCAAAGTCGATTATGTCGCGGCCAAGGGCGAGTTCGATCTGGCCAGCGTGCGCAATCAGGGCGTCGAGCCGAAAGACGAACTGCCCGACGTCAAACACGGTGATTTCGCTGCAGCGTTTGCTGCCGCGCCGGTGCAGTTCGACCAGACCTACACCACCCCGGATCAGTCCCACGCGATGATGGAACCGCACTCGACATTGGCCGCGTGGAAAGGCGATCAACTGACCTTGTGGACGTCCAACCAGATGATCGCCTGGAGCGTCGGCGACATCGCCACCACCCTTGGCTTGCCGAAGGAAAAAGTCCGCTTGATCTCGCCGTACATTGGCGGTGGTTTCGGCGGCAAGCTGTTTATCCGCGCCGACGCGATCCTCGCCGCCCTTGGCGCACGCATGGCAAGCAGACCGGTGAAAGTCGCCCTCGCCCGCCCGCAGATCGCCAACAACACCACCCATCGCCCCGCAACTATCCAGCGTATCCGCATGGGTGCAACGGCGGACGGCAAACTCACCGCCATCGCTCACGAAGGCTGGTCCGGCAACCTTGAGGACGGCAAGGTCGAGGTCGCGGCGCAACCGAGTCAACTGCTTTACGCCGCACAAAATCGGTTGGTCAGCATGCGTCTGGCGCCGCTGGATCTACCCGAAGGCAACGCCATGCGCGCTCCGGGTGAAACGCCGGGGTTGATGGCGCTGGAAATCGCCATGGATGAAATGGCCGAACAGCTCAAACTTGATCCGATCCAGTTTCGCATCCTCAATGACACTCAGGTCGACCCGGTAAAAACCGAACGGCCGTTCTCCCAGCGGCGCTTGATCGAATGCCTGCAAACCGGCGCCGATAAATTCGGCTGGGACCAGCGCAATGTCAAACCCGGCAGCCGCCGCGAGGGTCGCTGGCTGATCGGCATGGGCGTCGGTGCGGCGATCCGCAATAACCTGTTGATCAAGTCCGGCGCACGGGTGCGGCTGGAGCGCGACGGCAAGGTCACGGTGGAAACCGACATGACCGACATCGGCACCGGCAGCTACACGATCATCGCGCAGACGGCCGCCGAGATGATGGGCATTGGCATCGACGACGTGGTGGTGCGGCTGGGCGACTCCAGCTTCCCGGTATCGGCGGGCTCCGGTGGCCAGTTCGGCGCCAACTGCTCGACCGCAGGCGTCTATGCCGCGTGTGTGAAACTGCGTGAAATGGTCGCCCACAAACTGGGCATGACGGCGGACGAGGTAGCGTTCGCCGACGGTCAAGTACGCGCCGGCGGCAAAACCCTGCCCCTGCGCAATGCCACGCACGACGGTGCCGTGCAAGCGGAGGACAGCATCGAATTCGCCGACCTTGCCAAGCAGTATCAGCAATCGACGTTTGGTGCGCACTTCGTTGAAGTCGCCGTGGATGCAGCGACTGGCGAAGTTCGCGTGCGGCGCATGCTCGCCGTCTGTGCAGCCGGACGGATTCTCAATCCGAAAACCGCGCGCAGCCAGGTGATCGGCGCGATGACCATGGGGGTTGGCGCGGCGTTGATGGAGGAATTGGCGGTAGACAAAAAGCTGGGGTTCTTCGTCAACCATGATCTGGCCGGATACGAGGTGCCGGTGCATGCCGACATTCCGCATCAGGAGGTGATTTTCCTCGATGAGACTGACCCGATTTCTTCGCCGATGAAGGCCAAGGGTGTCGGTGAGTTGGGGATTTGCGGGGTGAGTGCGGCGGTGGCGAATGCGATTTACAACGCCACCGGGGCACGGGTTCGGGAGTATCCGATCACGCTGGACAAGATCCTCTCGTCGTTGCCGGAGATGATTTGATGCATTGAAAAGCTAGAAGCCCCTCACCCTAACCCTCTCCCAAAGGGAGAGGGGACCGATTGGGGGATATTCAAGGGCTGCACCGATTTGAACGTGCGGCTGTGAATCCATGATCGATATGATTTTTCAGGTCGATGGATAGCGTCAGACACCTCAGTCGGCTCCCTCTCCCGTCGGGAGAGGGCTGGGGTGGGTAAAGACCGGGTACATCCTTTACGTTTGAGACCGGGGACATGGTTTACAGGTATCAATCATGGTCAGGAGGTGCTGACCATGCCCTGGAATCA